>JABJBS010000291.1 GCA_018668695.1 Deltaproteobacteria bacterium | reverse complement strand
ATTAAAGAGAATCGCTGGCGCGCTCAGCGCTATGGGCTCGACGAGGGATTGGTCGATTTTGGTCGCCGTGAAATCATTCAATGGGATACGTTACTCGATGAGATCATTGATCTCGTGGGAGAGGATGCGGACCGGTTGGGATGTTTGAAGGAATTGGAGCACCTTCGGGTGATCCGAGACCGAGGCACAAGCGCTCACCTACAACTGGATACCTACGACGACCTAAAATCACGTGGCCTTTCACATCAAGATGCGATGTGCGGCGTGGTAGATGCGTTGATTGAAGGCACCAAGGCTGATCTTTAAGATAGTGTGGGTCTTTGCATACGGTTCCCTTATTTTCCGTCCAGGGTTTGAATTCCTAAATCAAGTCAGAGGTTCGGTTGACGGCTATACCCGTAAGTTTTGGCAAGGCTCTCCTGATCATCGCGGAACGCCTGAAATGCCTGGTCGAGTTGTTACTCTAGTCGAAATCGCTGAAGAACGATGTGAAGGCGTGATTTTTGAAATTGCGCCGGACCAAGACAGTAATGTGCTCGATTATTTAGACGACCGTGAAAGCGGGGGCTATGAGAGGTGCAGACTCAAAGTGACACTCGAGTCTCAACAAGTTATCGAGGCCTGGACTTGGATAGCCCCTCCAAAAAATAAGAACTTTCTCGGTGATTCTTCACGAGAGGTCATGGTTGAACAGATTCTGCAAGCGAATGGGCAAAGTGGGGCCAATCGAGATTATGTTTCGTATTTAGCGCGAGAGCTAGAGCGTATAGGAATTGAAGACTTGCACGTGCAGGAACTGGCGAGATGGTTACGAGAGGCAAATTCCTAAATGGGCTGGAACCTGCCTCTCGACCATAAGGGGAGGTGGTTAGTCAACGAGGCTTTGAATCTCTTGAAGACCCCAATCGAGAGGACCGAAATCAGCAAGTCTCGAGGAGATATCCTCTAAGTTTGTACCTGTGGTATCTGAACCCGTTACTACAGTGGCAAAGTCGCGTACCACACGGGTGCGTTCAAAGAGAGCACCAGGCGCTTGAACCAAATCGCTGAGTGCATCGACACTAACTTCGTGAACCACTTCAGAGCCTGAAGAAAGCGGACGCAGTGTCAGCTTTAAGCTTGCAGGTTCATTCAGTGCTTCTTCTCGGTTGATTTTGAAGCGCGCGATGAATGTCATGTCATCGCCGGCCGCTAGAATAATGTTTTGCAGTCTCTCTTCTGGGTTGGTCGATACTTCTTCACCGGTGAAGCTTTCAAGCACCACGCCTGCAGGCAATTCCATTTCGATGGAGATACCATCCGCCGCAACTTCAACAAGCTTCGTAAAATAATCACCGAAGATAAGCTCTACTTCTTGGCTGTTGGGTAAAAATACGTGAGCTCCTTTACCAGCATCCGTAAGTTGGTCCATTCGGTCCCAGTCGTAATTGGTACCAACGCCTACACCTGAAAGGTAGATTCCTTCTTGACCATTGATACGGGTAAGACCATTGAAAGTATCCAGATCGGTGTTGCCTACATTGGCATTTCCGTCACCAAATAGAATGACACGCTGTAGTTTATCTTCATCGAAGTTCTCTTGAGCTAAATCGTAGACGCGGTTGAGTCCAGCAATCATGTTGGTTGAAGATCCTGGTGCGAGCGCCTGAAAGGCTTCACGAATGGCATTTTCATTGGCACTGAATTCCCAGTTTAGGAATATATCATGGTAGTTGCTGTCAAAAGTTACCAGCGTAATGATATCGCCTTCTTTAAAGTGACTCATCATGGTTGTAAGCGAGTCACGGACAAATTTGATATTATCGCCGCCCATTGAACCGGAAACATCAACACAGAGAAAAATGTTCCAGTTGCGTCGCGCATTGTGGTCGACCATTGGTGACTTCATTTGAAAGAAGACTTCAGCGACTTGGTAGGGAGAGCTGTCTTCGCAGTCTTCACCGGCGTCGCAATCAATCATTGGACCAGCTGGAACTTCGAACAGGTCTGCTTTGAGGCCGAAATCGATGTCACCGCCAACGGTCCCGTCTACGGCCCAATTCTCTTCTGCGAACATGCCAGCGGGTGCATCATAATAATTGATGAACTCGTGCGCTTTGAGACTGCGCCACTGGAAGCCTGCTTTGTACATCTGTGCAGATGCCATGCTGGTAGAGTCGTCGGTGGAAAGCTGAATCCAGGTGGGAGCCTCTTCGTCCGGTTCGGTTTCAGGATCTACAGGTTCCGATTCAGAACTGTCCATGTCACCTGCTTCAGCTTGTGGCGAATTTGGGCTGGCGCCTGTATCAGCGGCGGATTCATCGGCGGCTCCACCCCAGTTTCCGGCGGAGGGTTCCTCCCCGCCGTCTTGCTCTGAGCTATAGGACTCGTTTTGGGAGCATGCGGTAAGTACACCGAGCAGCAAGAAAGACATCAGTAGGGAAATCAAAGTTTTCATCATGGTTAATCCTCCAAGGGTATACAAAGAAGTAAGCAGGTTATATGCCAAAAGTAGAACCCCCTAATTGCATGAAAAGATTGAGCTTTATTTTTCTTAGGGAGATTGGTACGGCATGATTGTCTCCAGATGAAGCCATTGTCAACAGATGTTTACGATTGAGGCGTGTCATTGCTCTTGTATATTTGATGAATTGGCCCCAATGGTCCCACATGCCAAAACTTTGGACCAAACCATTCGTAAATCTAACGGTTGCTCACATGCTCCAAGGCCTTGGTTATTCCTCGATGCCATTGTTACCGGTGTACCTTGCCCATCTTGGGGCTGGCCGTGCGCAGATCGGTCAAATTATGGCTTGCTCCGCAATCGGTGGGCTTTTGTTCCGTCCTTTGGTGGGGTGGGCCCTCGATTTCTGGGGAAAACGTAAGACTTTAATGGTTGGGACCACGGTTGTGGTGATGGCGCTTTTCCTGATCGGCACCATTGGTGAGATCGGTCCCACGGCCTACGTCGCCCGATTTGTGTTTGGGATGGGAGCGGGAGCACTCTTCTCGGGGTATTTCGCGTTGGCCTCTGATCTGATTCCTGAGAAACGCCGCACTGAAGGTTTGGCACTTTTTGGAATCTTTGGCCTCATACCTCTGGCCGTCAATCCCATTATCGGCCGGGCCGGTTTTGCCGATGCGGAGCTTCGATATTATTTTCCGATGCTCGGTGTGGTGGTTTTGAGTTCCATTATCTTTTTAGTGGGAAGTGGCGAAAGCAAGTCATCGGGTGCTGCGAAGCCGAAAGATAAAGTCGCGGTGAGAGATGTACTAAGCGCTTTGATGGCCAGGCCTTTGTGGTCTCTGTGGTGCGCAACGGTTGCATTCGCTTCGATGGTGACGATTTTTATCGCGTTCGCGACGGTTGCTGCCGAGGCACGTGGCATTGAAAACCCGGCTTGGCTCTGGGCTACCTATGGAACGGGAGCGGTGGGGGTTCGTGTGATTGGTGCACGGTTACCCGATCAGTTGGGGCCGCATAATATTGTAGCTCCCGCCTTGGCTGCTTATGGGATGGCGTGTGTATTGATGTCTGGAGCAACAACGCAGGCAGAAATGTTAACTGCGGGAGCTTTAGCCGGGGTAGGGCATGGTTATTGTTTCCCGGTATTGGTGAGCCAAGTGGTGAGCCGAATTCCCGAGCACTTTCGAGGTTCCTCCATGGCTATGTTTACGGCGCTTTGGGAGATGTCTGCTGTAGTGACAGGACCGGGCTTTGGAAGTTATGCAGATGCTTACAGTGACCAAGCCATGTTTGCGTTGGCTGCTTTGGTGGCCTTACTGGGTCTTGTAGCTTGGGCCATCTTAGAGCATGGTTATTCTCGAAGCGCTTCCAGGGAGAGAAAATCTCTCCACTTTGAGACTTGAGATGATTACAAAGAGTAGTTTTTTACCTGCATGGTGGGCCAAGAATCCACACGTTCAAACTTGTTTTGCAAGCTTGTGCCGTAGACCAGCGACTCCGTCCTATAGACCGGAGCGTTTGGAGTTGGCCGATGGCGACTTCCTCGATTTGGTTTGGGTGGGACAGGGAGTTGGTCCTATTATTGCCGTATTTCATGGTCTTGGCGGTTCGATGCATTCACCCTATGCCTCGGGCATGCTTCATGCTCTGAACAAGCAGGGTTATCGAGCAGTGTTAATGCACTTTCGTGGCTGCAGCGGTGAGATGAACCGAGTAACACGCTCCTACCATGCAGGTGAGACTGCCGACATGAAGCTTGTTCTGGCGGCACTAAGAGAACGGGTCGGTTATGAAACACCCATTTATGGTCTCGGTTACTCACTGGGCGGGAATGCACTGCTGAAATATCTCGGTGAATCTGGCAAGGATTGTTTACTCGATGCAGCCATAGCCGTCTCGGTGCCAATGCAATTAGCTCTCTGTGCTAAGAGGCTGAAGGAGGGTACTTCGCGTATTTACCAATGGCACCTTCTTCGCGCTCTCAAGAAAAATCTCATTATCAAAATGAGAAAGGTTCAAATGGGAGCTGTGCTTGGTTTGACAGAGGACGAAGTTGCTTTGGTTAAGGATTTACCAACCTTTGATGATCGGGTTACAGCACCTCTGCATGGTTTTCGGGGAGCAGAGCATTATTACGAAACCTGTAGCAGCCGTCAGTTCTTAAAAAGTATCGCAAAGCCGACCTTGATTCTGCATTCTACAGATGACCCATTCATGTTCCCAGAAGTGGTACCAAAAGAGCATGAGCTTGGAGAGAGTGTGACGCTGGAACTTAGTTCTACGGGCGGTCATGTCGGGTTTGTAAGTGGAACGGTCCCTTGGAAGCCAGTTTACTGGTTAGAGGGAAGGATTACTGAGTATTTTGATACCTTGAAAGGTAATCAAGCCGCGGCCAAGAAAAGAGTAGCTTGACCATTGGTCGTTTGGAGCTCGAAGGCATAGCTTCCCTGAGGAGGCGTACCGAAGGTCGGCGTTCCCATCTGCAACGATACCGATGATTTTTCTAAAGCACCAACAGCTTGTCCGGCAATGATGTCCAAAAAGCCCCCGAGTAAATCTTCGAAATCGTCTTTGTTGTCGCCGTAGGCCAAGTTGGAATCTCCAGCCATGATTCTGGTCATTCCGTCCATGATCCTGCGGGCGAATTGTTTGTCCGAACTAAGGCTGACACAGACGCCGCCGGGTCCATCCAACTGAATGGATGCCGTGTAGTCGTTTGGCGGAGCTTGAGTAGAGTCTTGTCCCTCAGCGACCTTGATGTGAATTTGCGAAAGTCTCATCGTCATCTTGGGAAATGAATCTACCAGGTATCGGGCAGCTGCACTTTCAGACAAGGGTCCAATGGACTGAAACAGTTGTTCACTTTTTGGCGATTGCACTTCCGCAAAGCGTGCCAGAGCATCACGCACTTGCGCGTCGTCCAAGACACCTTCCTTGATCAGGATTTGCCCCAACTGCATATGCTGTTGGCTTTGTCGCGAAAGTAAGTTTTGGAGTTGGTTTTCACTGAGTAAACCTTGCTCGATGGCAAGGGAGCCAAACGGAAGATCCCGTTGAAGCTGCTCTTTATTCAAGTCACTTGCTTGCTGCTCGGTCATGTAACCGGCGGCCACGGCAAGCGTACCAATCCTCTGATCCGATACATCAAGACTTTCACAAGCTTTTGTGAGGGACTTTGCATCGACAATTTCTTCAACGAGGAGAAACTGGCTGAAGAATTCCAGGCTCATTACTAAACTCCCAGGCACGTAGTCATAGCCGAATGTATCTTCCTACCCTTAAGGGTAACGGTCTTCGCGTCCTGCTTCAACTCTTCATTTTATTTGTCTCCCTACATGAGCATTCATGAGGCTCGATGTATGTGGAGGTAGGGAACGGTCTAGGATGATTGCTGTAGCCTGAGAAGGTGGTAGTATTCGGTATCGGGGAGGTTGTTTTGTTTCTTCAGGAATTCAACAAGATATCAGGTCTCTGCATCGCGTTCACGGTGCTCTTAGCCGCCGATCCAGCGTGGGCAATTGTCAATGTAATGGATAAAGGGGATCAAAAGTCGGAGACAGGCCTGACCGGAGAAGTAAATGGCTCTCTTTCACTGCGATCTGGCAACAAGAACTGGCTCAACCTTGATGTGGGTTTGAATCTAACCTACCGACTTTATCGACATACCTTCATTCTCAAAGGGAGTTTGGAGCATCAAGCTGGTGCGCTGAATTCTCTTGAGCCGCAAATCAGTGAGAGTTTTGAACACTTCAGATACCGTTATGAATTTTTGGATGATCTCTTCGTGGAGAGCTTTGTCCAGCACCAGTTTGACCAAGTAAAACGAATCAAATTGAGATTTCTACACGGCATCGGCGTACGCTTTATTCATAGCTTTGAATCCGTCGAGATAACGATGGGTACAACATGGATGCTAGAATACGAAAAAGAAGAAGAAGAGTTCTGGGACTGTGAAGACGGAGAGGCTTGCTCACAGTGGGTTCACCGGTGGTCGAGTTACCTAACGGTAGACTGGGAAGTCATGGAAAATATCTTTGTCGGTACGACCAACTTTATTCAGCCTTTGTTTGCCAATTTGTACGATTGGCGTTTACTCAACGATAACTACATCGAATTTAGAGCTAACAAGTGGCTGGCGATGCGTTCTTCTTACACCCTTGAGTATGACAGTTACCCGGCACCGCGAGTTGTTCATCAACTTGATACCCGTATTCGGGCAAGTATCGTTGTGCGGTTTGAATAACTTACGTAAGTTTCTGGCTTGAGATGGTTTTGCCACTGAGCAGGTGAATTTGCTCTCTACAAAATGCACCCGACCGAGAGAAACGGCTTATCGCAGTGTCCCGAGCGTTTTGACCTCGGTGATAAATCGTTGCAATGATTCCCTCGTTAAGGATGTTCTCACTCAAACCTAACGACAAGTAACAGGTATTAATGCCTTGAGGTTCGTTGTCACCGAGCATTAAGTCTACAACCTGCGGGATGTATTGCGTCTCTCCAAGATTCAGTAGGGCGATCAGGATAATTCGCTGAAGCCCGGGGTCTTCACTTGGGAGTTGAGACTTGATGAACTCAACATAGTTTGAGTCGTTTACTTTGCCTGCTGCATAAATAGCACTGACAGTGTGCTTGATGTTTTCTGAGTAGAGCATGCTCGTAATGGCCGCTCGAACACGAAAACGTGACTTCGGATACTTCCACAACGCGACGATAGTGTTGGCCTTGATGCGTGGCGTTTCATGTTTAAGGTAAGGTTCGAGCAAGTGCACGACGCCCGGGTAGGTCAAGTGGCTAAGTCCGTCAATCGCGTTGGCGACGACCCGGTCATCTTCTGAGTTGAGTTCATCGATGACAAAACTTACTGAAATCTCCGGTGACGCTCTCTGTACAAAGGTCTTAATCGCCATCGCACGTGAAACATTTGAATTACAGTGGAGACAAATATCTTTGAGGACCTCCAGCGTGCGGTAATGCAGGAAGGGGTCAAACTTCTCGAAATTAAGCTCATCAATATACCGAAGAACTGCAATCCTCATCGAGTTGTCCATCTCTGGCTCAATCATATCGAGAATTTCAGGCAGCGGTTTATGAGTCTTTAATGAAGCGAAGGTTCGCAGAATATTAATATTCGTTGATAAGTCTTTTCCTTCGATGAGCTCTCTTAAAAACTGTTCGTATTGATCTTGGTGCTCGAGGTGGTCATAAAGGTCGATGGCATTGCGCCGCTCTTGTTCATCGGGGCTGACCAAGAGGCTCATGACTTCTTCGTTGAATGAGCTTCCCGAACGAAGTGCCAGCCAAATCGATATTAAGGTAATGCCAATGAGAGCAGCGATACTTGCCCAAAACGGGATGAGATAAGTAAGCGCGACCAGCATACCCCCCGTGGCGGGAACGGCGACTTCAATCAGAAGTCTGAAGTGGTAACGGTAGCGGCCAGGGTAGAGGTTTAGTTGCTCATCAAGAGCTGGCGCTTTCATGCTATTGTTAAGCATTTCAAAGCACACATAAAGAACCACTGCGACGCTGAAGATGGGAAACCCACTGTAGGCTATCGCCAGTGCACTGGCGATTACGGAGCATACGGTAAGCATGCCGCCGAGCCGGTACCAGCGAACGAACGTCGGGTATAGAAACACGGTCCAAAAAGAGCTGAGCGCGGTGGTTACGAGTATCAGAGCCCCGTAAAGCGATGCGAGGGATGTGGTGCGCTCAGCGAACTGTTCAGCCACGTTAACATGCATAATGGTGTAAACGAATCCCCAGAAAAAGAGCCAAGCGATGAGCTTACGTAGAAAGAAATAACGCTTGAAGGTGACTCGGAAGGTTTCACGAATGGGGGTTAGAATATTGAGTTGGTGAGGTTCAAGGCCAGTGGATGGGCTTTTAGTCCCGAAATAGGAAATAAGGATCAGAGCCGCTTCAATACTCGCCCAGAGCGGGAATGCGATGTGCTCCATAGAGTTTTGAGAATAGTTCATCGCGAAAATGGCGCCGGCCACCATGCCTGCCAAATTGAGTTTACTGAGCTTCTTGAACACGCGTGGTGCTTGAAAAGGGCTCACGGCAAACGAGGCCAGGTGCCAATTCGTTACATAAACGAGTAATCCAAAACCCAAAGCACTGTAGAAAATAATTTGGCTTTGAAGTGCTGCATCCTGAATGGCTAGTACGCAGACAGCTGCGGCAAGCATCACGGAGTGAACCAGTCCGAATGCGTACCTTGGTCCGATTTTGGGAGTGACAACGAGAGCACAAGAACCGAGCAAGGTGACTGCACAAGCGGCTGCGTAGTGGACTGCAAGTTGGTCCACTGAGAATGCGCGAATGATTTTTTCGAGAGCGATACAAGTAATAAACGTTCGTATCAAATACGAAAGAAAGAAAATTGTATACAGCGCCCCGTGGCTTGCTGAGTTTGTCACCGCCAGTTGACTCCCTTTATCCTTCGTCGAGCTTCTCAACCCTTTGGAAATTATCGCGAAAGAGGCTTTGAGGGAAATGATTTGATCGGGAGTTTACCCTCACGCTTGGTCATTTTCTTTGGTAGATGGTGAGCCGAAGAAGGAGAACGATATGAGCTTGGATGCTTTTGATAAGCTACAACCCTTTCATTTGGCGATTCCAGTCCTCGATCTGGAGGCTACAAGGGCATTTTATGTCGATTTTTTAGGCTCTAAGCAGGGCCGCAGTGCGCCAAGATGGATAGATTTTAACTTTTTTGGTCACCAAGTATCGGTCCATTTGGTGGATGAGGACGAGAATTTTGTGGTGCCCACGAATGGAGTGGATGGAGATAGGGTGCCGGCGCGGCATTTCGGTGTGGTCCTTACTTGGAGTGATTGGCAAAAGCTGAGCTCTCGTTTGGTGCAAGAGAACACAGACTTCCTGATTGCTCCCAAAATCCGGTTTGAGGGTGAACCTGGTGAACAGGGCACATTCTTTTTGCTCGATCCAAGCGGAAATGCTCTGGAATTCAAGTCATTTAAGGAGCCCGAGCGGCTATTTGCCACTTAAGGTATGGGCCGGGGCAGGAACGGGACGCCCGAAAATAACGGTGTAGAGAGCCGCAGCACGAGCTGAGAGGCGCCGGGTATCTTCCTGCAGTCGCTCATGAAGAACGGGCGCGGGAGCCAGTAGATTTAAAATAATGGTCGCAGCTTCACCCCCAATGGAGCCGGGTTCCTGATCCGCAGCTAAAATCAGTGCAAACAGACCGGTTCGCGACATGAACCTTTCCTGCAATGCTGCGAGCTGACTTGAGAGCTCTCGGCTGAGTTCCAGTGCATCTAAGTCAGGGTGTCGCCTCGTAAGATCGCGGATCATTTGCGGGGCACGCCATGTTTTCGGCAGTTGAGCCAAGTGCTGGAGTCGGGCCTGTTCCAAGGTGTCGAGGCTCGTAAGGACAAGAGGCTCGAGTAAATGATGAGATTGGCAACCCTCTTGGGCAGGAGGCTCGTCATCGTGATGCTCACACAGGGTCAAAGTTTGGAAGATTGCCCCCACATTTTGAACACCATGTACTTCCTGCATTTTTTGCAGTTTCCACACGATATCTTGCTGAAGGTTGGGGGCCATGTGCTTGGCAAGGGCCTGGGCTGAGTTCGAAGCATCGGGCTGGTTGAGTAAGCCCGCCTTTAAACCTTGTTTCCAAAGTTTAGACGCCTCAAATGGAGTGCTCATCGCCGGTGGTTTTGTAAGAAAGCGCGTATCCACTCGCCATTCTGACCAACCGGTCGCAATGACCAAAAGCCAAGATAAGACGATGATCTCAAGCCGCCGACCCCGGGCAAGATTGTGGTAAAGACCAGGTGCGTGCCCCACTTTTAGCTTATCGCTTTGCGGGCAGGGATCGTCCAGCTTCGAACCAGCTTGCAGTCGATGATTGATCCAAGCAGAGCTTGGGAAATCCCTACTCTTGGCTTCGCGCTCGAGTGCGCGGTGGCAGTTGTCCACGAGTCGTTTAACACTTTTTCGATAGGCGGGGCGTGAATTGCTGGGTTCTTGATAAGCCATTCGGGCTGCCAAAAGTTCGGCTCGAATCGAAGGTGGCTCTTGGCTTAATCGCTCCGGCACAGGTAGGTGCCAAGATAGCCAGGCGGTTGCCGCGATATGAGCGGCGAGTATGGCAGTACTAAGAAATAAAAGTGAACTTCGAAAACTAAGAGCCAGGAGCGACTGTGTATCTGGGTAAGACTCAGCTCGGATGGTGGTTGCGACAAGAATGAGAAATACCGCGATCAAGCAGGCCCAGCGATGGCGAGACTGAGAGTTACGCACCAGTGCTGTTTGTAACGCCAATAGAATAATGGGCAGCGATAAACCGGCAGTCTCAAGCCAAAAAATGACGGGTGTTTGATGGGGGAAGTCGAAAGCTAAGGTACTCGTTTGCCATGCTTTTAACCAGCGCTCACTGCGAGCCAACAAGGTGTCACCCATGGCGGGTAGCAGCCAGATCCCAAACAAACAGAGAACACAGAGCAGCAATAGGAGTCGACGCGTGTAGTCCAGTGGTTGGTTGGTGGTATCGGACTGACGCAGTTGATGCGCGCAGAGGACGGTGGCAAGGGATATCCAGAGAAGGAGGTCAAACTCTTGGTAGGCCAGAGGAAGTCCAAGCAACCAATCTACCTCCAAGGGTAGACTTACTTGTTCGACAAAGATTGCTGTAAATATAGCGGGTAGCAAAACGAGTGCTCGCATAAGCGGGCTTGAGTGATGCTTAAGAACAAAGAAGTAAACCAGCGCCAAGGTGAGTGGAGCGAAACGGGTGAAGCTCCAGAACGTTAGCGAATTAGGAGCGATATAGCTTTGGATAAAGTTGTCGTGGATGCCAAGCAATCCGGCGACCAGCAATCCGCCTAAAACAATTTTTGAGAGACCTGACGCCATAGGCGTAGACTACGATGGGGTGGACCCTTCGGCAACATCGTCGATGAAGAATCCCAAAAGGGCACAGGCATCATCGCGATTGAGCTCGAAGCGCTTGGCTTCTTCAGGCGTGGCTTTTGGTGTGACTGCTTGAAGCTTATGGTGGTAGGCCATGTAGCGCTCGCGTGCTTGCGCGCCAGTCATATCTGGATGGAATTGAGTGCTGTAAAACTTAGCATCCTCAACCTTGAAAGCTTGGGTATCGAGTAGAGAACCCTTTGCCATTAAGGTGGTACCGTGTGGGATTGTTTGAACATGGTCACTATGCCCAGTCTGGGCGGTAAAACGTTTCGGGAGATGACCGAAAACGGGATCAGACTTGCCCTCGGCGGTGAGGTCGAGCTCAACTGTACCAATTTCGGTATGCTCGCTGCTTGTTACCACTTTTGATCCGAGCACTTGTCCAACGAGTTGATGTCCGAAGCAGATTCCAAAACCAGGAAGACTTTTCTTCAGTGCCTTCTCAATGAATGCACAGGTCGGTTTAACCCAGTGTTGAATCTCTTCATGGTGAACACTGTAAGCCCCGGAGCCTCCGATAATCAGCGCATCGATGTCGAGAAGGTCCTCAGTCGGCGGCGAAGCGATGACATTGTGAATATCAACTTGGGTCGGGGTGTTTTTGAATTTCTTCACGATGCATTCAATCTCGTGATCAAGCATTGGATCGACGAGCTCTCGGCATTGAAGAATTAAAACCTTAATCGGTGGCTTGGATACGTCTGGACTCAACATCGGTGATGGAAGCTCTTTTCGTTGGATAGATGAAGAAACCCTAACTGCAGAGATTTAACAAATCCAGCATTTTTAGCGCTGGATGTGTTCAACCCCCGGGTTCCGGGCCTTTGGCAGGCAGTGGTATAGCTTTGTCGAGGAGAGTCGTGAGGTTCTTCGTGGGAATAACTTCTAAGATGAAAACCATGTTCAAGCTCAAGCTACCATCGTCTGAGGATACGTTGGCGGTAGCCGAAAATATTTCTACCTCACCGTCTTGGTCAGACATCCATTCGTGTCGAGGTAAATCTTTCATCGTCGGCGTCTTGCTATCAAGATCAACGTGTAAGGCATCTGCGAGCGTTGCGACGAAACCATTGAGAGTAACGTTACCGGCCTCGCAGAGAATATCGTCTCTAATTTCCGGAAGTAATTCGGGAGGCATTTCCTGTTTTTCCAGGAGGTGTGCAGCAAGTGCAGTTCCTGACCCCTCCGAGAGTACAGCACCGAACCGTCCACAAACTTCGCCATCGAAAATTTGTTCAAGCAAAGTAAGCTTTTCGTCCTCAGCCTCGGTGACGAGAAGAGGAATGACTCCAGAAGGATAAAGCGTGGGTGGGCTCACTGATCCTGAGACACCATCACCAGCCAGTGATTTAAGCCAGTGCAGACCCGTATAGGTTCCTAGAAGAAAGATCTCTTCCAGGATTTTTTCGTGGGGTTCATCTAAGCGAGCACGTTCTAACACGACACCGTTTCCAGAAAGGCCGACAGGGACTCCTCCGTGACGGGTTTGCCGATGAAATAAATACCTAAATCTTCTGACTTAGACTTAATTTTATCTTGCTTGTTTGCTGTTACCAGAGCAACCGATAGGTTGTCCGGGCGGTCTTTACGTAGCTGTGCTGCAAGGGCGAGACCATTTACGTCTTGCATATGGTAATCAATCAAGACCACATCGACGTGTTCTTGCTTCATCTTCGCCATTGCTTCCGTTGGGCTCGCGGATTCCATTATCGACCACTCGGGTCGCAACTTGTGAATCACTTTGCGCAAGTGAAGTCTCGCGAAAGTACTGTCATCTGTTATCAATATTGTCGCCATATACTACCTCTACCTACCTATCTCGGTACGCTTCAACTTTAGTCTACCTGGAACATTGAGTTTGGGGGAAGCGGCTGGCCCATTTTGTTGAATTTAGCCCTCGGATTGACATGCTATGGTTAGGTCGCTGTGCTAGCATTCACGTAGTCTTCGTCATCATTTTAGAACTGCAGGTAGCTTACGAAGACAATACCTAGGGGGATCGATGTGCTTGGACAGACTGGTCGTTAAGCTCTTAATATTAAACGCTTTCTCATTTGTTTTTTTGATCGCAGCACCACTCTTGGCCCAAGATTCAGATGCCGATAGTTCCGATGCCGCGACTGACGAGACGACCATCGTGGCAGATACGGAGTCCGGTGAGTCCGACGCGAAAAAAGAAGGAGCCTCACCTGAGCCCTTAGAGCTTAAGTTTAAGGTTAAACCCGTCGATGGTCCCGGAAAAGATCTTTCCCAGGAATCTCTGAACCAGAACGCGTCTGACCCGGCGGTTAAGCACCTGGAGGTTTACGATGCGGCACTCGATATCTGGCACAAAGTCGGCGGTGACGTCTTGGTAGGCTTGATGAACGTAACGGTCACTGGCGAGGCTCTTGACCCGATGCTCGCGGAAAGTCTTTCGGCCGTAATAGCGGCAGAGCTTGCCACAGTAAGTCGTAATCGTTACCGGGTGATTTCTCGAAACGAATTACAAAATATGTTGATCCAAAAAGTCGAAGCCCAACAACTAGGTTGCGTCGAGGCCGCTTGTCTTTCCGATCTGGGTAAATTAGCTGCGGCCGATTTCATCATCACAAGCTCTGTAGGACAGGTGGGTGAAGAGTGGGTATTCACAATTGAACTTATCGATGTTCGCGTCGGCAATGTTTTGCGCCGCCAAGCAGTGACATGGCAAGGCACGCCGGCGGGGTTGGTCGAAGTTTGTAGGCCGATGGTGGTACGTTTAATCGAGGGCACGGCTGCAGCAGACTACAAAGGTGGCTTGCAGATCTTGAGCAATGAGCCGGGCGCCAGTGTGCATATCGGTGAGGTCGAAGCGGGGAGTACGCCAATCGATCTTTACCCCAATCTTGCCATCGGGCGTCATCGGGTCAACATCAAAAAAGATGGCTTCATACACTTCACGAGAGATGTCGTGGTTCATCGAAATGAAACCACGCTGCTTCAGGCCGAGCTTGTCGACGAAGATTCACTTAAGCCTTGGTATCAAAAGTGGTGGGTCTGGACAGGTGCAGCCGCACTTATTGGTGGAAGTATTGCAGCTGCAGCGATGTTGCAGAGCTCGGAAACGTTGATCGAATTAGATTAGTTAAGAGGATAAAAAATGAGATTGAACTTATTTTCTGCCTTGGCGATTGCTGGATGCATCCTAGCATTGACCACCGGTTGTGAATCTACCGTCGATAGCGACGCTTACGTGGTTTTGCCGCGAGCAGCAGAGCTGGTGGATTTACCAGATGAAACGAAAGCTACTTTACGAGTCGAGGCTGAAATACCTGGCTCGTTGAGTAAGTCTCCACTGATGCTCGATCTTACCTCGGGTTTTGCTCGCGGTAAGTTTACGCTACCGGAGGCAGATTATGCCGATGTACAGATTGTCCTCTCGTTTTACGGCGCCAAGGATGCGACCACTCAAGAGGTTTTATTGGGCAGGGTTGAGCATACGGCATCCATTGTTCGAGGCGAAAGCAATCGCGTTACAATCCCCGAGTTTGAAACCACGGGTGCTCTTTTTGACTCAAACCGAAACGATAAAAGCAATTTAGATGATTTGATTGCCGGCTATGACCCGGCTCCAATGGTCAACCCTATTGACGTATCTCCTCAAACCATTAGTTTTGAATCCGGCGTGGAAGTAGGCGGCTTTACCCGTTCGTTTTTTGTCTTGGAAAATAATGGCGATGAAGAGGTGCGTTTGGATCTTGCGGTCCGCCTGGCTTCTGGAATCACGATTGCCCCACTAGAACAAATTTTTGAAATAGGCAGTGAAGCACCAACCGATACTTACGGTTTTAATCTCGCACCGGGCGAAGAGCAGGTGATGGCTATCACTTTTGCTCCCTCCAACGCGCTCTTTGTCGCAGGAGCTCTTTCGGTAAATTCAACTACCTTCGACTCTGAGGTTCAACACGGGTTAATGATGCGCCTGATTGGTAACCCGGAGGGTGCGGTCCCGCAGCCGCCTTCTTCATACGCGATTCCCGATCCCGAGGGGTTGGTCATTGACACTTACGACGGGCCCATCTCGAGTTACCGTGCAAGTAAGCTTTTTTCCCGCGAACCTGATGATGCAGGTGCGGTTGACGAGCATAAAAAAGCGGACGGCGTGACCGATGGTCTCATCGGTGGACAAGACGTTGATGAGGCGTACCTCGTTGTTGTTCCTCCCGGCTATCGTTTTTCACTTACCCTTGATGGCTTGAACAATGATGTCGATTTGTTTCTGTTTAAAGCCAATCCAACTTTTGACGATGACGGAGTTATGACAGCTCTTGACCCGGTGACTTTTGAGTCTGATGAATCCTTAGATTGCGCGACAGGCCTGACAATAGCACCTGTGGACTGTTCTGCGAATTCGGGGGTTTCGGCCGAAGCGGTTGCCTTTGATGGTACCCAAGAGCGAGATGATTCAACCTACCTGGTCATTGCTTTAGACCGGCCTGAGTTACCCCAGGGGCAAGAGGAGGTTGTTGCGCCGGAGAATCCTGGAGCAGCAACCCAGGATACAACTCAAGAACCATCGGTTCAGGCAGCCATGTACAGCTTACCAGAAATCGATTTTGTAGAATCGTCCACTGACTGTCCAGACGATGGTTACGGCGAGTCGGCTTGTACTGAGGCCAATGGCGGCTCAAACGTAACGATACTCGGTGTGAATTTTGAGGTAGGCTTGACGGTTCAAGTAACCTGGACGGATCAGATAACGGGTTCGGATGAAACGCAGCTTGCGGTATGTTCTAATCCTGAAAAAGGGGCATCCGTAGACCGCCCAGTCTTTGATGAAAACGGAGCCCCTTCTCTCGATCCTGAAGGGGTACCCCTTGTCCAGACTATCATTGTTGACCGCGTTGTGTGTGTGTCCCCACCTGCAGCGATGAGCCCGCAGTTGGCGCCGAAAGCAAATCTCGTTTTGAGAAACCCTAATGGCGCAGTGGCAACGAGGCCTCAGGCTCTTACTTACTTGCCTCCTCCTCCAGACGTAGAAAACGTGTCTCCTGTGCGGGGCCCAACGACGGGTGGCAGCACGGTTACGATTTATGGCGAAAGTTTTTATGAAATCAACGGGCGTATGCCCTCCGTTATCTTTGGCGATTATGTGCCGGGAGAACTGGGCACCAACGCCAATTATGTTATT
>JABJBS010000290.1 GCA_018668695.1 Deltaproteobacteria bacterium | reverse complement strand
GTCTGCTGCATCGCTTGCGTCTGCCGCATCACTTGCGTCTGCTGCATCGCTTGCGTCTGCTGCATCACTTGCGTCTGCTGCATCGCTTGCGTCTGCCGCATCACTTGCGTCTGCTGCATCACTTGCGTCTGCTGCATCACTTGCGTCTGCCGCATCGCTTGCGTCTGCCGCATCGCTTGCGTCTGCTGCATCGCTTGCGTCTGCCGCATCACTTGCGTCGGTTGTATCAGTTGGGTTTTTGGTTTCTGCTTCTTCGACGGCTGCACAGCCAGTGGCAAGTGCGAGTAGAAGAATAAAGAAAGTGTTCTTTATCAATGACATTGAATATCCCCTTCGAGGTCATTTTCAGGGCGGTCTCTGCGACTGCCCCTGGGCTGTTCGTGGGCGCCTTCTAGGGAAAAAGGCATGGGAGTACAACCGCCCTGAGAGGGTTCTAAACAAGAGTATCGATAAAATGCCTACAAAAGTTCTTCACTAGGAACTTGGCCTGATTTTGTTGGGCTTTTTGAAAAACGGGGGTGCTCTGACGGACTTTCAGCCGCCGGATTCACCGAGGGTACTGAAGATCTCAACTAAAGACCCTGTAAACCTTGAGAAATCCCCGAGACCCCGGTACTAGCCACGGTATGAGTAAAACGATGATTTCCACACAGCCTGTCAAAGGAATGCGCGATTTCTTCCCGGAAGATATGCGGATTCGCAATTGGTTATTCTCCACTTGGCGCCGGGTTGCCCACCGCTTTGGGTATGAAGAATACGATGCTTGTGTGGTGGAAGCAGAAGAACTCTATACCCGTAAGGCGGGTGATGAAATTGTGGGTCAGCTTTATAACTTCGCTGACAAGGGCGAGCGAAAGGTCGCGCTGCGTCCTGAAATGACACCAAGCCTTGCGCGGATGATGATGAGCCGAGGTAAAGGCCAAGCACTTCCTGCGCGCTGGTTCAGTATCCCTCAGTGCTTTCGTTATGAACGCATGCAAAAAGGTCGCAAGCGTGAACACTTCCAATGGAACATGGATGTCATTGGCTTGGAGAGTGTCGCCGCCGAAGTCGAGCTGATGAGTGCACAAGTCGCTTTTTTAAAAGAAGTTGGCTTCAAGGTAGAGGGTGAAAATCCTGAGATTATCTTCAAGGTCAGCAATCGCCAGGTTCTCGAATTTTCGTTGAAAGAGCTCGAGATCACGGGTGACGCCTTCGCAGCTGCTTGTGTGACGATTGATAAGCGCGACAAAATCGGCGACGCGAAAACTCTAGAGCTTCTTCTTGAGGGCGGCATCGATGAAGAGCGCGGCCAAAAGATTCTCGACTTATTGGATATCAAAGGCATTGATGCCCTCAAGGAGTCTGTGGGCGAAACCAACCCCGGTTACCAAAGCCTCGCAACCCTTATCGAGTATGCCGAGGCATCCGGGATTGCGTCATCAATCAGCATCGACCTTTCGGTAGTGCGTGGACTCTCTTATTACACAGGTACTGTGTGGGAGCTTTTCGATACCGCGGGCAAAGTGCCACGAGCTATTGCGGGCGGGGGACGATACGACCGCTTGATGGAAACACTGGGCGGTGAGCCTACACCCATGGTTGGGTTTGGCTTTGGAGATGTTGTCATCAGCTTGCTCCTTGAAGAAAGAGGCCTCTTGCCCAAGGAAGATTCTCGAGTGGATGACGTGGTTTACCCCATGGAGGAATCTTCTTTTGCCGTGGCGAATAAGATTGCTGCATCGCTTCGCAACGAGGGCCGTAAGGTATGGGTGGATTATTCCATGCGGCGTTTTAAGCACGTGATTAAACGGGCGGAGTCGCTTGGCGCCCGTGCGCTCTATGTGCTTGGTGAATCTGAGATTGCCGAAGGCGTGGTAAAAGTTCGGACCTTAGGTGCTGAACGGGTTGAATCTTCAAAACCCCTCTCTGATTTCTCTTGATTGTTCCGCGCCAGGCTAGGCGCTTCTTAGAACGAAAGACCGGTACCATGAAACATTCTATCTTAGCTTTGCTTTGCGTGGTCGGCCTCTGGGCTTGCGATACTCAAGATGCCTCACCGATCCCTGCGACCGCACCGGCATCTGAAGTCATTGCCGCAAACGAGCCACCTCCAGTGGCCGAGAAATCGCCTGAACAGGATGCACCGAAGCCGGTTCGAGCGGAAGTACCCCTATACGAGCAAAGCACACTTTTTTACGGCGTTTATCTCAATGCCCATAAAACTGGCTGGATGAAGGTTGAGATGATTCCCTCTGATTCTCAAGTGACTCTCCGGACCTACCTAGAAGCTAAAGTGGGCGGCATGGGAAAAGTGTCGAGGGTTGTTTTGGATGAAACGCGTACCTACGACCGCGGCACAGAAGCGCTGGTCAAATTGTCTTTTGAACAGAGTGCCGAAACCGGGAGCGTACGAGTTGAAGCGAAACGCGATGCAAGTGGCGCTTTAAAGCTGGTTGTGAATGCCGGCAGCGCCTTAACCAGCCATACAGTAACCACCGCTGAGTCATTGTCTGATGCCGTTGCGGTCCGCAAACTTGCCCGAGAGGGAACCTTAGGGAAAAAAGTCGTCGTTGAGCAGTTTGACCCGTCTGCTATGAAAACCATGAAGGTTGAGCATACGCTGGTTGCTGCCGAGAAAAAGATGTTTGGCGGCGTGGAGGTGCCGTTTTTGCAGATTGAGACAAACTATCTCGATATGGGTGTCCTTGAAAATAGCTGGGCCGATGCAACAGGGCGACTCTTTGAAGCCAAGGTCGGTGGTTTTTTTACGGCGCGACTTGAGTCTGAAAAAGAAGCGAAACGCCAGGATTACACCCAAGACCTTCTGGTAAGTGCGGTGGTGAAACCGCCCGCCCCGATTCGCAACCAGGATAAAATCGAAGAGCTCCAAATAACGATGCAGGGTTTTGGTAAGACCTTACCGGCGGCATCTGAGAGACAGGGTGTTGTACAGGAATCCGATAAGGTGATCCTCACACTTCGCAAAGATGGCCCGCTTCCGACCACTCCGCTCCCTGAAAAGGCAGCCGGAGAGTATACGAAGTCTACGCCTTTTATCCAGGCCGCCAATCCTCAGATTCAGGCGGTGGCCCGTAAGGTCATTGGTGATGCAACCACGGTCGATATCGCTGTGAGCCGCCTGGTAGGGTTTGTTTACGAACACGTGAAAGACAGCTATGTGCCTAGCTTCTCGAACTCATTGGAAGTCCTCCAATCAGAACGAGGGGACTGCACGGAGCACAGTGTACTCTTCGTTGGTCTTGCTCGCGCACTCAAGATTCCGGCTCGCGTAGCGGTTGGGATTGGCTACTGGCCCGCGGGTGAGGGGTTTGGATGGCATGCCTGGGCGGAAGTAAAAGCGAACGGTAAGTGGTATACGGTTGACCCTACCTGGAACCAGGTGAATGCGGACGCAACCCATATCAAATTAGCCGATGGTGATCCTATGCAACAAGCCCGTATTGTGATGTTGCTCGGTAAGCTCAGCATCTTGAAGGTTAACTAGGTAAGCGCTGATGGACTCTTTTGGCATCTATGTGCATGTGCCTTACTGCCGCACGATTTGCCCATATTGCGACTTCAATGTTTATGCCCGCAAAGAGCACCCGTGGGCGCAACTTGCTCTAAGCATTCAGCGTGAAATTAAACGCCGCGCCCCTTTATTTGAGCACCAGCCAGTGGGAACCATTTATTTCGGCGGTGGAACACCATCACTGGCTCCACCCTCATTTTTTTCGGCCATCATCAAAGCTATTGGCGAGCGCTTTACGCTCCTTGGGGATGCAGAAATTTCAATTGAGGTGAACCCGGGTACATTAGCACCAGGTGCCCTGGAGGGTTGGCAAAAGGCTGGGATCAATCGGCTTAGTTTGGGTTGGCAAAGCACCCGTTCAAGTTTGATGAAAACTTTAGGCCGAGATCACAGTGTTGATGAAAGTATGGAGGCCTTTAAGCAGAGCCGCGATGCGGGTTTTGAGAATATTTCCTTAGACCTCATCTTTGGTGTTCCTGGGCAGAGAATCTCTGATTTACAAGCAGACCTAAGCTGCATCGAGGCCATTGAACCAGACCATGTCTCCATCTATGAAATGACTTTCCATGAGGGTACGCCCTATGCCCGTTACCTGGATAAAAAAAGGTTTACGCCGGTCACAGACGAACGCGTTTTCGAAATGACTCTTTTGATTGAGCAGTCCATGAAGGCCTCTGGCTTTGAGCACTACGAGGTGAGTAATTTTTCGAAGCCCGGCAAACGCTCTGGGCATAACCAAAGGTATTGGACAGGGAGTCCTTTTTTAGGCCTTGGACCAGGGGCCCATAGTTTTGTTCGGGATGAATGGAACGAAGGTCACCGCTGGGAAAATCGGAGAATGCCGGAAAAGTATTTTAAAGCGATGGAAGCCGGTGAAGCTGCCTTGCCTACAGTGCAAGATGAAACCACGGAGTTTTGTGACACCTTGAACGCTCGCCAGCTCTTTAACGAGCGTGTGATGACGGGGGTTCGGTTGCTTGATGGGTTCTCCCTGGAGCCCTGGCTTGGGTTCGATTTTGTAACAGATATTGCAGCGGCGCGCTCTCATGCGTTTGCCAAAGGCTGGCTCGTTGACGAGTCCAATAAACTTTGCGCGACGCAGGATGGCCGCCGGCATGCGGATAGTTTGGCGGCTTTGTTCTTTTAAGTCACATCCCGGTATCTATATTCGTTAGAGTCTGTTTGAGTGGTCGCTCAAGGAGACTTTTCTATGCATCAGAGATTAAATGGAATTCAGTGCATTGGGCTCATTGGATTTATCTTTTTCAGTTTAGTGTCGACGGCCTTCGCGGAAACGCCGAGACTTTTGTTTATTGGTAACAGTTATACCTACGGCAACGATTTGGAGCAGATGACTGTAAAGCTGATGGCCAAGGCCTCTTCGGATTGGGAGGCTGTAGAAGCGGATCGGCACGCTTTGGGTGGTGCACGCTTTGTACAGCATCTTGCAGAAGCGGATGGCACCAACGGTGAAACCGACCTGCGAACAAAGATTTTAGGACCAGCTTATTTTGCCGTAATGCTCCAGGAGCAGAGTCAAATTCCCGGCTTTCCTCAGGCCAACCCAACGTATCAAGAGAGCAGCTCCTCCTTTGCCGGCCTGAATCAGCTCGTTCAAGGTAATGGTGCTCAGACTCTGGCTCTTATGACCTGGGGGCGGCGAAGTGGTGATTCTCAAAATGCACTTAGGTTTCCCGATTTTAAAGTTATGCAGTCTCATCTGCGTGATGGTTATTTCCAATATGCAACATCCCAAACAACAGACAACCGGTCGGTGGTGGTGGTTCCGGCGGGGCTTGCGTTTGAAAAGGTTTACGATGACATCGTCGCAGCCGGTGAGGATCCGCTGGATGAAGCCTCGTTGTTTTGGAACTTGTATGTTGGCGATGGCTCACACCCAAGCTTGACGGGCAGCTATCTAACGGCTTGCACGCTCTTTGGTTCGTTGACGGGGCAGCGTTTAGACTCTCTTGAGTGGGCACCCGAAGGCATCGATGATGCGAGCCGGGATGCTATTCAAGCCGCGGCGAATTTTGCGGTGTTTGATAGTCATGTGGCCGAGGATGCACCGGCCTTATTTCTTCGGCCCGCGCAAACCCAAGAAGAGACTGATTCAGAAGAGGGCAGCGAACCACAAGAAGAGACGGAGACAGAGACAGAAGATGAAGTTTCACCTGAGCCAGTTTCGCCAGCCGAGCCCGACCCGGCGGCAAGCGGCGGCTGTTCCGGTTGCAATGCATCGCAAGGTTTATCGTTTTATTTATTGATACCAGCACTTTGGCTTTTTCGGCGGCGTCTATTGCGGCAGGTTTGAGACTAGAGCGGTGAGAACTTCGAATATACTGGTGCTCTCCTGCATTTGGAGTATCATGTTGGGGTTGCCGCTTGAGTGCATGAGGGGGAGATTGATGAAGAGAAGTGTATTTCGATTATGTTTTATTTTTAGTTTCGGGATTGCGATAACGGGTTGTGAAAGCCTGCAAGGCGCAGGTGTTACTGAAGATACCGACTCTGATACGACAGAAACAGGTCAAGAAACATCCAGTGATGACCAAGGTGGTGACGACGGCACCAAT
>JABJBS010000289.1 GCA_018668695.1 Deltaproteobacteria bacterium | reverse complement strand
GTCTCGATACCCTGGGTATCTCCTCGGATACATCTGAAGTAGCGCGCTATCTAGCAGATAAATGGGTGCACGATATGATATCCACACGTCTGGCCACGGGTCTTATAGATTGCTCCGCCGAAGTGATTAGAGGGGCGCATCGCCTCTCTGTCCCAACTTTAGTTTACCACGGCACTGAAGACACAATTTGCGCTATCGATGGCTCTCGCCAATTTGCGCGGCAGGCTCCTGTGGGCATGGTTGCGTTGAGAGAAATCATGGGCGGTCGTCACGAATTACACCATGAGGTACCTGAAATTAAGGCTCAGTGGTGGATGCACCTTTCCCGCTGGTTAACCCACCAAGTTGCCGATGCAAAGGCTGCTTGAATCTTTCAAGGCATTAAGAAGATTTGATTTGGAAATCTGCCATGTAGCGGATGCGGCAAAGTTCAACGCCGTCTTCATCCCAATAGGTCCACAAGCCGTTACGCTCGTTGTTGTGAAACTCACCTCTGGCCATCGGCTTCCCGCTCGTCCAGTGGTAGGTCCAGGTGCCGGTTCGTTGGTTGTGGGTATACTGACCGCGAATCCACGGTAATCCGCTGTTGTGGTTGACGTGCCATGGGCCTGATTTACCGCCTTCTCGAAAACTGATTTCTTGCCAGATTTCACCGTTCTCGTGGAAAATCGTCCAGTCTCCATCAGGTATACCGTATTGGAGCTTACCCTCGGCAAAAAGGGCACCACTTTGATAATGCCCTCGGAAGTAACCTGATTGCGGCCGAAAAAGCGCTTTTGCTTTTTGGGATTCTGCAAGTAAGTTAGCCACATCAATCGGCTCAAATAGTTTAGGACTCGAGTCGCCCACGATTCACCTCTCATTATAATGGTACGCACTCGATCCCTCACTGACTATGTAGAAAATTGTGCGCACGCCCGCCATCGATGGCGTCTCCAGTAGGCTTTTGTAGGCTAGATGCTTACTGAGCGTTACGGCCAGAACGCAGGGTGAAGAAGCTGGTAAAGAGAAGCCCAACCGGCAGTGCGTGTTTGCCCAGTTCGGGCATAATGAGAGCCACCAAAAAGACCACTGCTATGATAAGCGAAGGCATAAAAAAGACTTTACGAATAGATAGGCCCGACAGAATCCCAATAAGTAAACAGATCAATAAATCCGATTGCCAAATATGCTCCATCGCAACGCCGCTGTTAAGGCTTAGAGCTCGGCTTAAAGACAAGGCAAAGAAACCGGCAAGCAAGGTTCCGGTTAGTGAGCGATTGACTTGGTTGAGTAAGAATATGTCCCGGTTTAACAGAGTGATCCCAAGAGTCACAAATCCAATCAAACCAATTCCGAAAATAGAACTAACCAGTTGTTGTGTTTGGCTTAGCTGATCGCTGAATAATTCCAGTCCAAACATAAACAAGGAAAGGGTAAGCATCGCACCACCAAATACAGTGGCCCGCTGTGAACTGGATATTTTCATATCTTGATCATGTCGCAGTGCTTCCAAGCGAAGCAGAGCCTGGCTATCGGAAGCTAACGACTCCTGGAGTTCGTCTAGCTTTTGCGTAAGGTCTGGGCGCTTCCACGGCATGTCGGTCACCAGAGAAGCCGCAAAATCCGCATTGCGCTGGTCAATGGCATACATAAACATAGCTTCTAAGCAGCGTTGAAGCCCAGCGGTGGCGGCCTTGTGCTCGGGTACCTGAGTGAGGACCTGCTCAAAACCAAAACGGCTTTCATTGAAAAGCTTGAAAATGACGTAATTTTTTTCAGGCATCACTGGTGTGCCTGGTTTACTAAACACAGAGCGCAGCAGTTCTTGAAGGGCATCCACACGTTGGTTCGCAACATGCAACAGCTCCCACATGGTTCGTTCTCTGAGGAAGGTGGTAAGTGCTTCACGCATCTCCTGGGCACTTTGATATCGTTTTTCTCGTTCTTTGGAGCAGGCTTTATTGCATATGGTCGCCAGCTCTGGCGATACGGAAGAATCGAACACAAACGAACCTGCTGCGCGGGCGAGCTTTAAACTTTCACGGGCAGTTCGTCCCCGATACCTTGGAAACCCGGTTAGTATTTCATGCAGACACGACCCTAAAAGAAAGACATCGGTTTGTGCGTTAACTTCTTTGCCAGATGCCATCTCGGGCGCCATATAGGCAGGTGTCCCCCAAATTCGATTGTCGCTTTCGTCGTAATTTTCAACTTTAGTCGCTACACCCCAGTCGAGGAGATAGGTTTCACCATAATCACCCACCATGATATTTGCTGGTTTGATATCCCGGTGAATCACGCCTCGAGTATGAGCGAAGTGAACAGCATTGCAGACCTGAATTAAGATCTGCACATGCCGCTCTAGACGGTCCCCGCGCCAGTTCTTCCAATGCTCTTCGTTCACTCCGTGCAGCAGAGCCGACCATGCTAACCCTTCCGCCTTTTTCATGACCATCACCGGATGTTTATCCTGGTCGAGTCCGAGTAGATGAATTGGGATAATATTGGGATGTTCAAGGGAGCCTGTAATCATCGCTTCGTGTAAAAGGGCAGTGACGTTGCGGGGATCTGTCCGCTCATTGGCCAGTCGTTTGATGGCCACCCCTCGGTCAAGGCTTTGCTGATTGGCGTGTTCTACAACCCCCATGCCGCCGCGACCCAACAAGTTGGTAACATGAAAGTCGCCTTGGCTATCGGTGTGGCTGCCGCGAGAGATGTCGACGATGGGTAAAGAACTCAGACCATCCGGCCAGGGAAAAACCACTTCTTTCTCTTCGTAATCACGGATGGTGTACTGTTGAGCTTCGACGGTAAAGCAGGCTTCTTCAGTAAGCGGGTTGATAGTGCTCATAGCGTCGCGGGGCGGTCCCACAATGGTGGGCGCTTCCATGGACTTTTTTAAGTCAAGGGTGTCCTCCCAATTTCCGGCATCGCCTTCCGACACTTTGGAATCTCCTCCACTGGAAAGAATACGTCTGGTCCAGAACGACTCGTCACAATGATTTTTTCAGAGTTCACACGGGAGTGCAACTTGGAGAACTTAGTCTAGAGAGGGCGTTTGGCGATTAACAATCCGCGTGTAGGTGCGGGGTAGCCTTCGACTGTGCGTGTTGGGTCTTGGGGGTCAAGGTAGTCTTTAAGAGAGTGCCATTGCATCCACTCAGTTGCCCTTTGTTCCTCGGTGCTCGTCACGTTGATATCTACGGTCTGTACATCCTCAAAGCCCATACGAGCGAGCCAGCCTTCGAGAGTTTTACAGGTAGGTATAAACCACACATTACGCATTTGAGCGTACCGATCTTTTGGGACAAGGCACTCATTTTTATCGCCTGGGATAACCAAAGTTTCAAGGACGACTTGACCACCTGGCTTCAGGGCTTGAAATAGTTCCGTAAGGTGCTCAAGCGGGGAACGGCGATGATAGAGGACGCCCATTGAGAAGACGGTATCAAAAGCTTTTAGGTTACTTGGTAAATCCTGGATGCCCATGGGCAGCAGATGCGCGGGGAGAGAACCTGCATACTTTTTGACGCTAGCGAATTGGGCTAAAAATAAAACTGATGGGTCTATACCAAGTACAAGTTTGGCACCTTCGCCCAGCATGCGTAAGCAGTGGTAACCACTTCCACAGCCAACATCCAGTATAGCCTTACCCTCAAGCGGTAAAAGATGTTTTTCTAGACGCTGCCACTTCCAATCGGACCGCCACTCTGTATCGATGTGAATACCAAAAAAATTGAAAGGACCTTTGCGCCACGGGTGGAGTGCTTTAAGCCCATGAAAGAGCTCTTGCTTCTGAGCCTCCGTAGCATCTTGTGAGGAGCCGATTTGGATAGTTGGCGTGTTCAAATTGACACGAGAAGGACTGACATCAGGCAGACTATCGATAGCGGATTGCCATTTTGGTAAATCTCCAAAGCGCTTTGGATCAAATCCTTTTTCGATAATGCCTGGTAGAGCGTCCGCTAGTTTGTGAATATCCTGTTCTCTAAGCTCTCGCTCAAGGGCTGCAGAATCGATCATGGAATGGCAACCAGCGATACGAAGCTAAAGCATTGGAACCATACTTGAACTTGAGAAAAACCCGCCATATGCAAACGGGTACGGTGCTCTTCAATGGTATCCGGAACCAAGACGTTCTCGATAGCTGTTCGCTTTTGGGCTATTTCTAAATCGCTGTACCCTTGAGCGCGCTTAAATCGGTGATGCAAACGTGTCTGAAGTTCTTGATTGGCTTCGTTATCAAAATGAACTTTTTCGGATAGAATAAAAATTCCGTCGTCTACCATGCCTTCGCGCACGCGGCGCAACAATGCGAGCCGGTCCTGTGGTGGAAGGAATTGAAGGGTAAAGTTTGACGTGACGACACTTGCGTTATGAATCGGCGTTTCCCGAATATCTTCTTGGCGAATCTCAACGGGAGTGATGGAGTCATCTTCGTCAATGATTTTTTGGCAGTGTTCGACCATCGCTGAGCTGGTATCGATGCCAATGACTTTGCAGCCAGAGTGTCCGATGGCTCGGCGCATAGCCAAAAGCGATGCTCCCAAGGAGCAGCCAAGGTCGTAGCAATTCGTTCCCGGTTGAACAAATTGGTCGGTCATAACCCCAATCATATCCAACGTCGTTTCATACCCCGGAACGGAGCGTCGAATCATGTCGGGAAAGACGCGGGCCACAGTTTCATCGAATCGAAAAGCTGGAACAACAGAGAGGGCAGAAGAATAAACTGCATCTTCCGTGGTGGAGCCTTCGAGTTCTTTGGTAATGGTTCGCGCGTTGAGCATGGGAAATCCTCGTTTTTGGAGTGCGGGGATGCCGCTTCTTCCACGTTGAACCCGAGTTGACAACACTTTTCGCAGGACAATACCGTGTTTCGGTTTACGACTGGGGCTGATTTTGTTGCGTTTTTTCATAAACTCATCGATATTTGATAAAAGTAGAAAGTGCTACCTTTTACTGTTGACGATTTGGGATAGAGATCTGTAAGGTCGCCGCACATGTTTGGGGGGACCGATGGTTGAAATAGACACTTTGGACACACCGCTGTTTGCGTTCTTTGGAGCCATCCATTTTGGTTGTGGTGAGAGTGTTTCTATCCGGCAGTCAGTGCAGCCTCAGACCAAAACATTAAGTAAGCCGCGTGAACCGAAAGTGGGATCTTTTGGACAACGCTTATCTTCCGGTGAATTGCGTGAACGGTGCGTAGAGCGACGTCGCGAAATTTTTACCCATTACAATTTAATCCACTCAAAAATTTAGGGGAACGCCTATGAGAATCCTATCAACTATTTTTATTCTTACTTTGCTGGCCGCGTGCGGTAGCGAAACTGATCCAGCAAACACTTCCGGGGACACGTCCAGTGACAATGCGACCGAAACTCAGGGGGACACAACTTCCTCAGATGACGCTTCGCAAACATCAGGCGATGAAACGACCGATGACGTCAATACTGACACCGATACCGATACCGATACAAACAACGATACAAACGGTGCAGACACAAATTCGAGTGATTCTTCATCCAGCAATGCTTCGGACACTGTGGAGCTGGCGCCACTGTTTGAAGGAACTTATGCGTTTAAGAAGTGGGTCACCACACTTCAAGAAGTCCCGATGATGGGAAGCTCCGAGAATGTAACAACCGGTTGGGGGTATACCCAGATTACATTCGACGGCACTGATCTTTGGCTTACGGAGCATGGTTGCCATGTGGAATCAACGGGTATGGATGCGGTAAGCACAGAGATTCCTGATGCAATTCCACAGAGCATGGTACCTGCACCTGTGAAGCTTTTGGTCTGGAAGGAAGGCGAAACGGTTCGTTGGGAGCGTGAGCAAGCAGTGATGCTCGTTGGCGTTGAACTTGATAATCCGCTTACAGATGAGCTACCGGGTGATGCTTCTGATGAGAGAATCTTCGATCAAGATGGCGACGGTAATCCGGGCGTCACGGTTAAAGTTGCTGGTTTCATTTCAGGAGACATCTATGTTGTGCAGCGGGCAATCAATACTTATTATGGTACGCTTGATGACCAGGGCGCACTCGCGGGTAATGTAACGGAACGAGGCGACCAAAAAACTTTGGGCGCAACCAATGCAATGCTTGAACAAGCTATCCCAAACGAGCCAGTTAATGACCCGGCGAAAAACCAAGTACAAATGGTTCGTATCGAACCAAGTATGAACTGTGAGCTACTGATGAATAGTGTTGACTCTATTTTCTAAGTGAGTCTGCCTGCCACCTAAAAGGGCGTGGGTGTCTCGTAGGAGTTCACCCCGCCTTTTTTTATTGCGGGAATCCACTGGAACGTATCAACGACAAATCCACCTGAAAGAACAAGAGATGAACAATATAGACGATTTAAATGGTAGCTTCTGTGAGGAACACGAGCTCACGATTGATAACGAATGGATGAAAAAACTTGAGGTGATTTCTAAGCGTCTCGCCACGGCGAAAATACTACTGACAAATGCTGAGGAAAATTCTGGGGATATTAAAGAGGCCATCTTTAAGAGAGTACAGAATGATTATCAGCAGCGACTGGCCATCATTGAGGATGAGCTTGCACCGGTGGCAAGCCATATCCGTGGTGAATTGACCCAAATTGCAACGCGAGAAAAGGGTATTCAAGGACGGCTTGAATTGATTGAAGACCTTATCGAAGAACAAAAGTTTCGAGCAAAAGTTGGCGAGTACCCAGATACTGAATTAGCAGAGAAAGTTGGAGCGCTTGGAACACTCAAAGAGCGGTTGGACACTCATTTGGCTATTGTAAGTGCAACTTATGACTCTTGCGAGAAGTTCTTGGGTGCCGATTGGCGAGAGCATGAGCACGAAGTGACTCCAATCAAACACAGCATGTCTTCTGAAATTGAGCATGGTCCCACGACCGATGTTCAGGTTTCCGTACAGGATAGCCCTGAGCCCGAATCTCAACAGGATTCTGCGAGTCTGGTTTGGGCCGACCTTGGTACGCCCGTTGCTCCGGGTTCTCAGGGTGAGTCGGTGAGCGAGTGGGAAAGGCCAAGTCTAAAAGAGGCTCTTGAGGGGCCTTCCGAGGCATTAACAGTTGCGGCCGTTTCACCGGAGCAAGTCGCGGCCCGAGCAGAGCTCGAAGCTTGCTTAGAGATGATTAATCCTAAGGGCGTGACAGAGCGTTTTGAATTAGGTGAAGAGGGAATTTCGATCGGTAAAAGTACCGTAAATGATGTGGTGATTAAGAAGGCTGGAGTATCTCGGCGTCATGCACGTGTGGTTTTGCGTGAGTCAGGCGAATACCATGTACAGGATTTGTCGGGATCCGGCGTTGCTGTCAATGGTTTGATGACTGACCAATCAATTCTTCATAGCGGTGATACTATCACGGTCGGCAAAATTGACTTTGAGTTGATAACCAGAGACTAATTTCGTGTGGCACCTATCTAGGTTGGCGATCGGCTACTTCAAGCGCTTCGGGCTCATCCAAAGCTTGAAGTAGCCCGGTTGCACACGCAGCTTTGGATTAAATCCCCAATCTAACTCACCATCGACATTAAAGAAGAATGGTTCCTGAGCCTCGAAACTGGCGGTTTCGATAAACTCTGCGGTCATATCGTCAGCTTGAAGATGCTTTCCGCTAAATATCGAGGGGAATAGGCCAAATAGTTTCAGTCGGCTTCTTATCTCTGAACAAACAAAAAACAGTTTCCCGTCGTTCACTCGAACAGGCGGAGCCATCTCCATCGCTCCCCCGGTGTATCGAGAGTTGGATATACAAACCATATTGCTTTTAAAGTTTCGCGCTTTGCCATTGAGCAGAGTCTTAAGTGATGTCGGTCTATGCACAAAAAGCTTAATGAGCGTGGCAACTGTATAGTTAAGGCCGCCCAAAAACCTCATCTTGATAGCGAGTGCTGCAATGTCGGCAATGAGGCCGAGCCCCCAGATATTAAAACTCAGTCTTTGCAAGGTTTGCCCCGGCCTTGAAGGCTCGGAACTCTTGTATTCTTGGTAGGAGCAGAGCCCTACGTCGATTGGCGTTGTTTCTTGATTCTCTACCGCCTCAAATATCGCATCACGAGCGACTTCATACGTGTGAGCGTCGAAGTCTCTTAAGAAACTGTTGCCCGACCCACCAGGAAGAAGGCCTACCGGAGTTTGAAGAGGCTCAAAGTTGTTGAGCTCGGCCAAACCCTGAAGGCACTCAGAAAAAGTACCATCGCCGCCCATTAATATTTGGATACCATCGGGGTCAAAGGTTTCCTTGGAGGCAACACGAATGTCTTCATAGCTTTGGGTCGGCCGAAGGGTAACCTCGGTTCCAAAACGAGATTGCCAATCTTCCGCGAAGCGTTGGGCGTTTTTCTCACCTTGTCCACGCCCGCTGCCGGGATTGTATACTAGGGATGCTTTTGGAGAACTCACAGACACAGGATACGAGGATGCTGAGTTTTCAGCAAACTCGGGCTTATCCAATTCGCCTGGACCCTTGAATTAAGATAGATTTGTTGATGAAAACCTAGTTCAAAGTATCAAGAGGATAGCCACTATGCGTGCATTGGTTGTTGTAACAGCTGAAGAAGAAATACCCGCTTTGATGCAGTGGGCTCGCTGGCTTGAGGATGAAGGCGATGGGGAAGACGTTGATGTTCTCTGCGCTCTCTTAGCCAAGCAAGAGCAGGCGGTTCAAAGCTTGGTGGTAGGGGAGACTCACGACCATCCTTGGATCCAGAAGGTTTTGAATCAGGCTTCCGAGATCGACAAAGGGAT
>JABJBS010000288.1 GCA_018668695.1 Deltaproteobacteria bacterium | reverse complement strand
GTTTTTGCAAAAGCTTTCCAGGTTTTGACGGCTAGACCTTTTCGATGAATGAGAAAAGGAAAGGCAAGGTAGAAGAAGAACTCACAACTTACAGACCAAGCAGGTGGGTTCCATTGTTGCCAGAACACATGGAGTGGGCTCCAAGATTGGAGTCCAAAAGGTGTTAGAATCAAAGCAGCAATCTTATGGCCTTCGCCGCCGAAGATATTTAGAAAGTCGTTCCACCAAAATGAGGTGAAGATAAACGGTAGAAAGAAAAGCAAGCAAAACCAGTAAACCGGAGCGATACGTGCAATGCGTTTCATGTAGTAAGACTTTGTCTCACTTCGGTTGGCGAACCCTTGGGAGTAAATAATGGTGAGTACAAAACCACTTAACACGAAAAACAGAGTGACTGAGTTTTGAGAGTTACCGATGAAGAACGGGGTAAGGGGCGGCGTGTCTGGTCCATAGTCTGTTACGTTTTGTGCCGAGTCAGCGTAATCGCAAAATACGCCATAGAAATGCATGAAGTAGACATGCAAAGCAGCCAACCCTCGTAACCCAGTCAATTCCGAAATATGCGGATGCCGGGCTGGTTGAGAAGCTTTTGAGCCAGTGGTCATTTCTCGCGCCGTTTACACGGTGTATTGTCGTATTCACCGCCCGGGTCGAGTTCTTGGGAGTCGAACGGTCTGGATAAGCTTCCCAGTAGCACACCTTCGGGAAGATTGGTGCCTCCCACGATGTAAGAGATAAATCCCATGGAGCTACCGGGGTAAAGGTTGATGTCCTTCATGATGATGCGTCCATTGGGGAGCTCTGAGTGAGCAATCAGGGCTGACCCTCGGTTGAGCATGACGTTGTCGTGAATATGGGTGAAGGTGAATTCGCGAATGCCCACACCGTTGGCCAAATAGACATCTTTGCCAATCGTGGCCCCCAGACGTCTGGCCAGCCACAGCTGTAATGGAGTTCCTGCATAGAGATCTGTGATCATGCCGTAGGGCAAGAGGTGATTCGACAAGAGGTGCCAAACATTAAATTTCCAGGTGCTTCTTTCAAATCCTTCCGTGCGGATTTCTTCGTCTTTAATGCATAGCCAGCGCAGAAGCTCGGTATCGATGCGAAGAAGCGGAAGCATGCCAAAAGTGGTGGCTCCGTAGGAGAAGAGAATGAATGCGAATGACGCCAATGTTCGCATAACGAGATCTACATCTCCTTGCAGTGGCCAGATGATGTCGGCAAAGAGGTGGTAACCCGTTAGAGCTACCGACGACATCAGAAGAACGACGAAATAGTGATTGCTTAGGTCAATGATGCGGTTTTTTAAGAGCGACCATCCACCAAGGGAGTGAGAGTCTTCGGTAACATCTCCTAAAGTAATGGGCACACATTTTGCGGGAGAACCGACCCACACTTGAGATGACTCAACTTGAGTTCCTGTAGCCAGCGTTGATGTGCTGGCCAAAAGAGATAATGGCGGGAGTCGAATGGGTGCGGAAACCGTAGAGTAAGCCCCAACGTAGGCTGTGGATTCTAGCCTGACTTCCTCAAGGACAACCTGACCATTTCGAAAGGCGGCAAAATCTGCGTAGGCGGCTGGGCTGTAGAACGAGCCTTCTTCCATCGTGAGTAAATCGGCGTAGGCCACTTCAACCAATGGGCAGTCGGTAACAGAGCCATAGGCAACGTTTGCTCCCATTCCGCGCACAAGCATCCACCGCAGGTCTCTGGGGCAGAAAAGTGCAAAACGCATCATCAAAAATGAGACAAATTTTACAATACTTAAGCGTACCGAGAGGTCATTCTCGAGCTGACCGGACTTAATGCGGCCGATGAGTGCCCACTTGAAGAGGCAACATGCCGCCCCGAGAATGATGGTGGTGATAATAAACGCAGGCCACAGGCTTACCCATACTCGCCAGTCGAAGGTGTGTAGGGTGGGGTTGTCCACCATCGTATTGATGACCCAGAAAAACACACCAAAGGCGCCAACCATCATATAGGGAAGAATGATGAACCCCATGAAGGTGTGGATGAACTTATCAATTCCGGAACTTGCTTTCACGCCATCTTCGTTGTGCGGTTCCATCTTCGTGGCCGGCACGCCTTGTGCCCGCATGCCTGAGGGCAGTGTATTGCCCATCGTCAACACAGAGTGGTGCTCGAGGATACCGGTTTTTTCAATGGTGCATCCCGGTTCCACTACACCCCGAGTCCAGATAACCGTTCGCTCTTCCAGGGTGATAGGAGCGAGGATAAATGAGCCCTCGGTAAACAGGTGGCACTGCACCAATGCTCCACGGCGTATGTAAGCTCGGTCTCCAATACTTAGAAGATCTGCGTCTATTAGAGAGACTGCAGGGTTGAGCCCATCAATATTAAGGGTAGCTCCGCTGTGAACCCGTGCGCCAAGCAGTTGGAGGAGCCATAAACCGAGATGGCTGTCTCGGAAGGGCAGCCAAATAGATTGTTGTCCGAAATTTAAGAAGAGGTTGGCTATCCACCACTTAAGGTGGGTTTTTCGGTAAACACTGTAACGCCCAGGTTTAAGTTTACCGACCACAACCCATTTCACACACACAGCAGCCAATGAAAATGCAATGCAGTAGGTGCTCCATGCTGCTGG
>JABJBS010000287.1 GCA_018668695.1 Deltaproteobacteria bacterium | reverse complement strand
CCCAAATCAGCTTCAAGTAGAAAGTCTGATTCTAGCTCATCTGTTTCGTAGCCTGTTTGCTTTGCAAAAAGCTCCGTTAACTCGCCAAGTACCTGCGCTCGGTCCAACACACTCACCGCTGCTACAGGCACAGGTGCTGGTGCTGGTGCTACGACATCAGCCTCGGTGTTTTTGACTTCAATCGGCTTGAGTTCGAGGGATGGGACACCAAGTTCCCACAAAGCCACGCCTGACTCCTGCGCAACCCGCAAAGTTCGCTTGTGAACTTCGTAAGACGCGTTTTCAGTTCCACTGACTTCGTGCATCCAGCTTTGATACTTCTCGGCATCAATTAAACGACCTTCATGCGTTGCCCGCTTCTTATAAACGACAAGCGCAAGCTGTGAACCAAAACCAGCAGCAAAGCGAATACCGATATCTCGGTCCATCGAGCCGCCTCGGCAAAAGAGCAAATCAGCGAAAATAGGATCTGGCTCAACTAGGTTGGCAATGGCTGGAACTTGATTTCGTTGTAAGCCCTTGATGGCTACAACATCTTCCAACGACGCACCCATCGGGTGGCCGGTGTATCCTTTGGTGTTCGTGATCAAAACATTCTTTGCTGCATCACCGAAGGCGCTGCGCAGTGCATCTACTTCAGACTGTGAACTGCCACCCCGAGCCGGTGTGTAAGTTTCATGGGACATAAAGAATGTACGGTGAGCAAGCTGCTCGGGCGTTGTATTAAGTGCTGTGGCAATCTTACCTACCACCGACTGAAAAGCCTCTCGAATGAATGACGACTCTAAACGCGTGGCATGAAAAGCGGCATTGGCAAAGTGTCCTTCAAGGATGTCGACCAATGGTTCCATTCCTCTTTGTTCCATCACCGAGTCACGCTCAACGATAAAGGCACTCGCTCCGCTACCAAGAATCATTCCGTTGCGCGTAGCTCCAAATGGAACCGCCGCCTTCGCCGGATCTTTTTCTACGGTGGCTGCACCGGCGGCCATAAAGCCTGTGCCGATAAAAGGTAGGTTGTTTTCATGGGTCACATCATCAGCGCTCACCACAACAACTCGCTCACAGCGGCCCGTTCGAATCCAGTCACAAGCAATCGCAATACCCTGTGCACCAGAAGCACACGCGGCGTTGATTTGAGTATTCGGTCCGCGGGCACCAATCACCTGAGCGACTTGGGTGTGTCCCATAGACAACACTCGAAAGAGAAACTTACGGTTGAAAGCGTAAAGAGCTGCTTCTTCCTTCAGTTCTTCGCGGTGCTCTGCAAAAGTATCCAGTAGGCGTTTCTTCTCTTCTGGCTGGCTTAATGTTTGCGCATAGGCATCAATCAATTCGTTTAATTTATTACCTTCACGGGCTGCGTACTGAGACGCAACTTGCTTCGAAACATCTTCAATGAGGCGATCTACACCCGGAAATGCCGAAGCAAAAATGACACCGGTCTCACGGCCAACGGAATCGGGAAGTGCCCAACCGTCACCAAGCTGCTTACCTGTGGTGGTCGTTCGGTAACGGCGTACAAGAGGAAGACCTGCATCTTTAATCGCTTCAATACTGGTCGCGATAGCCAAACGGCTCGTTACATCCAATGCGTCGTTTAGACCTGCGTCAATGCCATAATCTTCGACGAGGTCGACCTTACCGGCCCGTGCTGCAATTTGAATGACTTGGCTTAGCTCCGTCATTTTCTCAAACTCGCCGGTTGCTTTAGCAAGTCGCACCACGTTTTTGTCGAGAACCTTTTCGCGTGATGCATCGCCGATGTCGGAGATAAAACTCTGACCGCCGAGGATCTGTGCAAAAAGGTCGTCGCCTTCACGACCTGTTGGATCTTCCTGGGGCAACGCAATGGATACGCCGCTTACAACAATCGGATCTTGAGCCGCGCTCGTCAGTTGAGGTTCGTCGATGTGGTGAGCCTTAGATACCTCACGCAGGTCCGAGTCTTGCTCGTTCACAACTACTTCCGGAGCTTCACCCGTGAAGTCTATATTGAGCCCACTTGCCGCAAGCGCCGCAAGAGATTCAAAGAGTCCATCTTCACCGCTCTTCTTATGGTGGTTGGTGTAAACAGCCATGTAGGGCTTGCCTTCTAGAATATTGTGAACAAAGCCTGTGATGGCACGCTTCGGTCCCACTTCAACAAAGCTTCTCACGCCTTCAGCATGCAGCGCCTCAATTTGCTTAATGAACTCAACCGGGGATTCCAGTTGTTCAGCCAGTAGCGCTACAATCTCGTCCTTAGTCGTTGGGTAAGGACCTGCGTGAACGTTTGAAAAGATAGGTGTGCGAGGAGCTTTTAAATCCAGTGTTGCAAGTGCATTGGCCAAAGGCTTCGCTGCTGGCGAAACAATCGAGCTATGAAAAGCATGTGATACGGGAATCAAGCGAGCATCGATACCAGCCTCTGTAAACGCTGCAACTGCTGCTTCAACGGCCTCAGACTTACCGGCAATAACCGTTTGAGCATGACAGTTTTTATTAGCAGCGATGACGTAACCATCTACGTTCTTGAGAATCGCTTCTACCTTTTCGGTAGAGCCGGAAACGCTTGCCATCTTACCGTTGTCTTCAACCTTAACGCTGGCCATTTCGCGGCCCCGAGCGCTTACCGAGTATAGCGCCTCAGCAAAAGTCATAACACCGGCTGCAACACATGCAGCATACTCACCCAATGAGTGACCCACCACGTAATCCGGGTTGATACCGAAACCGTTTAAGAGTCGCATCAATGCGATATCAGCCGTAAGCATCGCAGGCTGACAAATCTCTGTTTGAACCAAAGCTTTATTAGCCGCCTTATCTTTGATGTCGACGCCTTCTGGCCAAACGATATCGGTTAGCAATACGCCGCCAATCAAAGGCTTTAAGATGTCATTGGCTTCTTCGAACGTTTGGGCAATCACAGGGTATTGCTCCGACAAATCCTTGAGCATACCAAGATACTGAGAGCCTTGGCCGGGAAAGAGAAAAGCAGTCTTACCTGCACTGGTGTCTGTTCCTTCACCAAAATAAATACCACGTGCCGCTAAGATTCTATCTGACCGTTTTCCTGCGTCTTCTAATTTAGACTGCACTTGCTCGATGCTCTTAGCTACGAAGGCCAAGCGGCAAGGAGCATTTGCGGCGACCTCACGGGCGGCAATAAAGTCACCAGGAAAATCCGTTGCGTTTTTGGTGAGCGCTAGGGCTGTTTCCAAAACCTCGGTGCGGCTGGAGCCACCAAACACAAGTACTGTATTCTTGGGTTCTTCAATCATCACTGCTTCAGTCGTCTCAGTCGGCGCCTGGGTCTCTGTACGGCCCGACATCACATAGTCAGCAACCAAATCGAGTGTTTGAACATCGGATAACTTAAATTCTGATTGCTCATTGATCCCATATTGCTCACGGATGATGGCGAAAATTTCAGCCTGCTTCACCGTATCGATACCCAGATCTGCTTCGAGTTGAAAATCTGGCTCTAACTCGTCGATTTCGTATCCAGTCTGCTTCGCAAAGAGTTGTGTAAGCTCTGCAAGAACTGCTGCCTTATCTCCTGCGCCAGCGGCTTGAGCTTGGTAACCCGAGGTTTGCGCTTGAGTTGAGACTGTTTCGCCTGAAGGTGTCTTTGACATGTTTGTGTGCCCTCCATGAGCATATTCTTCCATCACTACGTGAAAATTAGTTCCACCGAATCCAAAAGCACTGACGCCTGCACGTCGAGGACCGGCTTGTTCCCATGGTTGAAGTTTCGTGTTCACTTTGAGGTAACCATCATGCAGCGGTGAATCTTTGGCGGCTGCAATAAATCCAGCACTTGGCGGCAACATCTTGTGATGCAGCGCAAGTGAAGTTTTAATCAGTGCTGCCGCGCCGGCTGCACTCTTGAGGTGACCAATCATCGATTTCACAGAACCAATGGCAATGCCTTGAGGTTCCATTCCACTCTTCTCGAGGGCTTCACTTAAAACTTCCAGCTCAACGCGGTCACCCACTTTGGTTGAGGTTCCATGAGCTTCGAACAAAGAGACACTGTCGATGGGGAGTTTCGCATTTTCATAAGCACGTTCAATCGCCATTCGCTGACCGCGCGGGTTGGGTGCAGTAATGCCCTTACCCTTGCCATCGCTTGAAGCACCCACGCCGCGAATCAATGCATAGATTTTGTTGCCATCGCGTTCGGCATCTTCGAGTCGTTTCAGAATTAAAATCCCGCAGCCCTCACCCATCACAAAGCCATTGGCTCGCTCATCAAAGGGAACACTGTGGTCTGCCGAGAGTGCGCCAATCTTTGAGAACTTAACAAAGGTTGGAGGATCCATCGTTTGATCAACGCCGCCTACAATTGCGGTGTCGTAGTCACCAATGCGAAGACCATCAATCGCAGTCTTCATCGCAGCCATCGAGGCGGCACATGCAGCATCGGTCGTATAATTCGCACCACGTAAATCGAAGGCATTCGCTACGCGACCCGCAATGCAGTTGGCGAGCTCGCCTGGCATGGAGTCTTCGGTAATCTTTGGCAGCCACGACTTATAACGGGTTTCTAAATCTTCCATGAGAGCATCGCGCTCAGCTTCAGATAGGCTGGCGAGCTGCGGACTTTGCTTCAAACGCTTGGTTACTTCCGGGAACCATACCCGCAAATTACTCAAATCCTCAGCTTGGCCACCCATGGTGTTACCCAGAATCACTGCAGTTCTATCGCGGTCAAAGTCAGTACCAGTTTCACTGCCCGCAAATACGGCAAGCCCTGCATCTTCTAACGCATCTGCAACAGCCGTCAGCGCAAGCTTTTGAACAAAGTCGATGTATTCGGCCGTACGCGGCGGAATGCGAAACATCTTTCGGTCAAAGCGCACATCTTTCACAAAAGCGCCGATTTTCGAGTAGGTTCGATCTGGAGCTTGGCGATCGCTGCTGTAATAAAGCTCGTCGTCCCATCGCTCAGCAGGCACTTCGCCGATTGCAACGTGGCCATCACAAATATTCGTCCAGAATTTCTCTACATGAGATGCATCGGGAAAATTTCCCCCAAGTCCAACAATGGCGATGGTACTTTCTGAAGTATTTGACTTAGTCACAACTGGCTCTCCCTGTGGAAGTTGTTAACGTGGCTTTGAAGCGGCACGCCTATTCAATTATCGGATCCGCACGTTCACGGTGCCCCGCAACCGTTAAGCACTTTCCGTGCCGATTTTAGTGGATTAGGAAATAATGGCTAAGCCACTGATTATTCATGAGTTTTTAAGAAACCGAGCCGGCCGGTAGGACCACTCATGAGCTACTCAGTGCGTAACAATTTACGAATGGGCATTCAGTAAATAGGTGCCTTCTCCCTTAGCCCGTTGTCCAATGTCCCAATAACGCTCAATCCTCGTGGGTATGGGACCTATTGCGATTCAGAGCTGGGATGAGCGTTGTTTTCTTCACTGCGAAGTGGGTTGCGCACCTACACACCTTCAAAACAAACGTTATCGCCAATTATTTGAAATCGGTGGGCTAGTGTTGAAACTTAGGGGGTGTGAGTTAGATGCCGTTGGGCATTATTAAGGAGATATTCCATGGCCAGTTCAATCATCGGTTCCTCAATGGCCATCGATGGCGACATTACGGGTGACGAAGACCTTGTGATTCAAGGCACCGTCCGCGGCCGGATCGGTTCCGGACGTACCCTCATCATAGAGGCAGGTGCTGTGGTCGAGGCCGAAGTGAAGGCCAAAGTGATCGAGATTGCGGGTCATGTTATCGGCAATGTTCAAGCGACCGAGCGTGTGGAACTCAAGAGCAGTGCTTGTGTCGTTGGGGATATCCGTGCACCCCGGATCAATATAGCAGAAGGCGCCTCGTTTAAGGGCAATGTCGACATGCAGGGTAACCCGTGACGGGCCTCCTCATCACCCAACCCGATAAGGCCTCTACGATCGGAAAAGAGCTAAAACTTCAGGGGTGTATACGCCTTGAAGAGAACCTCGTGGTGGAAGGTTATGTTGAGGGACCCGTTTATTTACTCGGCCGGCTCAGAGTCGCCGCAGGTGGAGTTATCCGAGGTGATGTGGTTGCCGATTCAGTCACGGTTGAGGGAACCATCGTTGGTCATGTTCGCAGTCGCAAAGATTTAAACGTGCTAGATGGCGCCCGAGTGCATGGAGATATCTGCAGTCCTAGCGTTTCACTCTCGCACCGTGCACAACATCGGGGTAACGTCACTCTTGTGGAGAACGCTTCTGAAAGGAACGACACCTAAATGGTCGTAACAATTCGCCAACACTTCAAAATATGGTGTCTTACCTTGGTTGTATTGGGCTTGTTCGGCTGTACATCCCAGCTTCGCCCTGGCGTTTTGCACGGACCAAGTCGAGTACTCCAGCCCTCTGACTATAAGATGGTGCTTAAAACCTGGACCCGCTCAGCAAAAATCTACCAAGGGCTCGACAGCCAAATGTTTGTAACGGCAACCTTTCACTCTCCTGAGTTTAGAAGAGTTTTTGCCCTGGCATTCCCCGAGATCTACGGTCACGGTGGTAATATTACACGCCGCGAACTCGTCGACCTCACGCATGATATCGAACAATACCTCACATTCTTTGTATCCGCGTACACCGCAGATCGAAAATGGAACGATCTGGCCAAACTAGACTCCATTTGGCGTCTCAGCTTAGAGGGCGAAGACGGAGTTTCTGTATCACCCACAGAAATCATCCCGGTGAAAATAGATGCGAATCTGCGGGCAGTTTACCCCTATATTGACCGCTTCGATAAAGCCTACTTGGTTCGATTTAAGCTCGCTGATCCTATGAATCGGTTGGTCGTTAAAGCCAGCAGTGACCACTTTAAGCTCAAAGTCGTCAGTGCCTTAGGAAAGGCCGACCTTCGCTGGCTGCTTGAGCCTGCAGACTTGGGAATCAGTGGAGTTGAGCAAGCCCCCCAGCGGACCGGCCAGCTTTCCGAAGTACCCAACGCTTCTCTTCCCTGATCTCCGGAAGCATTTCCTGGCAGATTTATCCGCAGCAATGCATTGCAATCCACCACGCACCTATCCATATTACCCCTTCACCACCAGAGCCCTAGACCGACTGTCCGTGGCTCATTGAGAAATCCGGAGAGAAAACGATGAGTGAAGGTATTGTAAATCTTACTGACGATGGCTTCGAAGCAGAAGTCCTTAAAGCTGAGCTTCCAACTTTGGTAGATTTCTGGGCGCCATGGTGTGGACCTTGCCGCGCACTCACGCCAGTGATTGAAGCAGCAGCCACCGACTACGCTGGTAAAGCGCAGGTCTGCAAAATGAATATCGACGAAAACCCAAAGACTCCAAGCAACTATGAAGTCAAAGCGATTCCAACATTGCTTATCTTCAAAGGCGGCGAAGTTGTTGAGCAAATGGTTGGCCTGGTTTCTAAAGCCAAGCTTGACGAAGCACTCGCTAAGCACACAAGCTGAGCACTGTGCAGACAAAACGAAAAGCGGACCCATGGTCCGCTTTTTTTTGTCTTAAAATCCGCGAGCTCTGAGCCATAACCCTTAAGAGCTTAAACCGCTCGGCGCCGAAAATGCACATTCAGCAATAAACCCAGCCCGCACATGGTCGTCAAAAGACTCGACCCCCCATACGAGAAAAGCGGCAAAGTCAGCCCAACAACCGGCGCTACGCCAATCACCATGCCAACGTTAATAAGAGTTTGCCAAAGAATCAGTGCAGCCACGCCCACGGCGACCAAGCTGCCGTAAGTGTCTCGAGCATCCGCTGCAATTGCCAAAGCCACCACGAGTAAGAGTAAATATAAAAGCAATAAGAGCGAACAGCCCATCAAGCCCATCTCTTCAGCCCATACCGAGAACGCAAAATCAGTATGCTGCTCCGGTAAAAACGATAGCTGAGTCTGAGTGCCGCCCTGATGACCTTTGCCCCACAAACGTCCCGAGCCCACGGCAATCATCGACTGGAAGGCGTTCCAACCAGCACCTTGAATATCAGACTCTGGATCGATGAAGGTGAGAATCCGTCTCTTCTGGTAATCCTTTAAAACTGCAAACCAGCTTAAACCCGCGAACAAAGTTCCCAACACTCCGAGCCGAATCAGTGATGCGAGTCTGACTCCAACCACCAAGATCATCGTCATACCGATGAGGATAATAATGCCGGCTGTTCCCAGATCAGGCTCCACCAAAACAAGTAATGCCGGGAGAGCCAATAGATCTATCGGAGCCAAGACCAAATCAATACCGGGTCCTCGATAACGACGGCTCACGACCAGAGCCATCATCAGATACCCAACATTTAGTGCCACAAAAAGCAGCCGCAGAGTCATCCCTTCGTCGTAGGATTCATACACACCCCCGGGACCAGCTGCCTCATTTAGATAAAACAAAACACCGGCGACCGGGTCGCGTAATAAGCTGCTCTCCCAATTCCAAAGAATGACTCCCATTAACCCTAGAACGAGAGCTAAAATTACAAAGATAAAATTTCGCCGACGCCCTGGCGGCCATGGATTGAGTAACGCCTGAGCTGCCGCAAAACGAATCACGACTACACTGGCTAAAATGCCGCACACCAAGACGACACCCAAGAGCCCGATTCGTAGCCACAAAGACTCGCCCATAATGATTGCTTCGCCGCCAAGCTGCTCATGAACGCCGCGTGCCAAAAATCCGATGGGGTCTGCAAACCAAGGTTTATCCCACCAAGCTACAACCAAACCCATGGAAGCGATGGGTCGCGATAGGTTCATAGGTCTAAACAGACGCACCAAAGAGTAGCCCCGTTCGCGTACCCGCGTTGAAAAATAGCGCGCTAAACATAAAATAGTGGCTATCTTGGCAAGCTCTGAAGGCTGAAATTTAATCGGCCCAATCCTGAGCCAGCGCCTTGCACCCCCGGCCATCTCTCCGCCGAACAAGACCGCGACAAGCAAGAGGCAGACCATGGCGTAAATGAAGTAGGCCATATTCTCAGACAGCCGGTAGTCCGGAATCATGATGATCAGAACCACCAAACCGCCCACACCGAACCAAGCCATCTGAGTAAGATAAAGTGTGGGATCTTTGGAGTGTGCGGCCGAGTGCAGATTATAAACACCAAGAATCGCAATCAGTCCTACGATGGCCAACAAGAGCCAATTGATATCGGCGAAACCCAATCGTCGAGAGTTCATGGGCGAACCTCATTTTCATTTTCGGTAAGTCTTGGGTTCGCCCTGCGATTTTCTTTAAGTGTATGCCAAGCATCAATCACACTCACTGCAATGGGGCCTGCTTTGGAACCACCATGACCCGAGTGCTCATTTAAAACCACGACAGCTATTTCAGGGTTTTCGATCGGAGCGTAAGCGGCAAACCAGGCGTGGTCTCTCGCAAAATATTCCATGTCTTCTGCTTTGTCCCGGCGCACACCCAACCGAATCACTTGCGCTGTTCCAGTCTTACCAGCCATGGTGACCAATCGAGAGCGTCTCCAATATGCGGTCCCGCCCGGCTCCTGCGCAACGGCAATCAAACCCTCTTGAATTGCAGCAAGTTCAGCTGGGTCAAGGTTCAGCCGTGACTTTATCTCCGCCTTCATTTCGAAAATAACCTCAGGCTCTCGCCCTTCAACTTTTTGTTCCACCTCACCAAGCTTGCCAAACTCACGAGACCAAACACGAAAATCTGCGGTTTCAATACGCTTGACCAGCTGCGGTTTAATCATTTTCCCACCGTTTGCCATGGCCGCATAGATAACAGCCATTTGCAGAGGTGTGGTCAAAACGGAGCCTTGCCCAATAGAGGTGTTGAGAGCCATTCCCTTTTGGTAACCACCTGTCGATTTCTCGACCCGGTCATGAAAAGCCTCGTCTGGCATCAATCCGCGTTTTTCACCGCGAAGCTCAATACCTGTTTGCGAACCAAGACCCAGCTCACTACCAGCTTTTGCTATTTCGTTAATTCCCATCCGTACTGAAAGTGCGTAGAAATAAGTATCGCACGATACTTTCAAAGCCTCTTTGAGATTGACGTGGCCATGGCCTGAGTCTTTATGGCAACGCCAATTACGGCCCCCTAAGCGGTAATACCCTGGGCAGAACACTTCCTCACTCGGCGTTGTATAACCTTGAGTTAGTGCAGCCATCGCGGTGACCACCTTGAAGGTGGAGCCCGGAGCGTATTGACCTTGAATGGGCCGATTAATCCAAGGCTTGAGAATATTAGAGTCGAGGCGAGCCTTTTCATCCAGCGCCATGGCACCACTGATTAAATTCGGATCATAGCCAGGCTTTGAAACCATGGCGAGAATCTCACCCGTCTCGACATCCATGACCACCACGCTGCCGGCGCGGCCGTCAAAAGATTCTTCCGCTATCTTTTGAAGCTCAGAATCAATCGTCAGGATAATATTGTGCCCTGGCTCAGCCGGCTTGTCGTCTATGTTCGTGCCCGCCGAGTTCATATAATCAGCCGACTGTAAGCGTCCCTTTGCGTCGACAACTTTTTGCGCGTACCCATCTGAGCCCCGCAAGCGCTCTTCATGCTGATGTTCGATACCTGAACGGCCCAAAGTATCGCCGCGTTTGTAGCGATTGGGGTTATCGCGTTTCTTCTCGCGGTTCAGTCGTCCCCGGCCAATTTCATTCACGTAACCAAGTAAATGTCCGGCCAAAGAACCACTCGGATAGGTTCTACGCTTGGCTTCAACAATTTCGACACCATCAAGCTTTAAAATACTGCGCTGAGATTCAATCTTCTCAACTTCGTCGAGAGAGATATCGCGTTTGATTCGAACAGCCACAAATCGATTAAGACCTTGTTTCGAAAAAACTTCTGACGACAACTTTTCGGCCGCCTCATCCGCAACCCCAAGCGTTTCATAAAGCTCATTCAATGTTGCTGTAGATTTCTCACGATTCCCTAGGAAATAGGGCGTGACTTCCACATTCAGCGACGGACGGTTGTCGACTAGAATTCGGCTGTTCCGGTCGTAGATAATCCCTCGGTCATGGGGTGTAGCAAACTGCTTAATAAAGTTTGCCTGACCACGGGTTGCAAAATCGTCTCCGCGCGTGATCTGTAAATCGTAGAGCCGTG
>JABJBS010000286.1 GCA_018668695.1 Deltaproteobacteria bacterium | reverse complement strand
CGCGCCCGAGGAAAACGCTCAAGAGCTCGAGAGTATATTCATTGACGACGAAGACGGGCTTGACGCTCAGCTTCAGTGATTCGGTGGTAGTTAGGATTTAAGAGCCTTAAGTCATCACCGTTGCCCGCTCTTATTTTATCCGCCAACATCAAGAGGCCAAAAGCCGCATCTGGTAAAACCGAATCCATCCACCCGTTGTCTTCACCAAACACTTCTTTTCCATCACCAACCAAGACCGCGTTGGTTTCTGGCATCAACGCTTTAAATTCGGCTGGTGTTCGTGTGCCATCTTCAATAACGGCGTCACAGACCGCAGCCTCGCTGCAGGTATAAAGTGCCGAGTAAATCTCTTTTTGGCGTGCATCCAATACCACTGCCGCTTGTTCTTTTCCCGAAGAAGCCGCCCAGAGCGCGAGGCTTGAAAACCCGTAAAGCGGCATTCCCGCGCCCAACGACAAACCTTTAGCGGTCGCCAGACCTACTCGCAGCCCCGTAAATGAACCTGGCCCCAGACCGACTGCTATCGCTTTAATCTGGGTGGCAGAAATGCCAGACTTCGTCATCGCTTGATAAATCTCTTCGGCCAACGCTTGAGATGGGACAGAGCCCTGCTCAAACTCAATATGAGACACAGGCTCGAACCCCGGCCAGCCCACCATGCAAACGCTGGCCGTCGTCGTCGAAGTATCGATGCTAAGTAAAGGTCCGCCTGCGTCTTGGCTAAGATTCGCCAGAGCATCACGGTGAAAGCTTGATAGGATATCTGTCATGAAACTGCTCTACGGAATGATAAATCGCATGATGTCGTTGCTAAAAACAATCACCATCAAAAAGAGCAGAAAAACCATGCCCACAAGGTTCGAAATCTCACGAACTTTGACAGATGGGGGTCTGCGGCGCACAGCTTCGATCCCAAACATAAGTAGATGCCCACCGTCGAGTACTGGTATGGGCATCAGGTTGAGAAGCCCTAAGTTCACGCTGATCACAGCGAGCCACCTTAGATAATCGTGAAGGCTTTTACGTGCGCTTTTCTCGGCGATGACCCAAAGCATAATCGGGCCGCCAAGGTCTGCCAGCGGAACAACACCCGTGGCAAGCTTACTCATGCCTTCGGTTATCAAGCTCATATCTTGGAACACTTGACGCCCGGCAAACATCAGCGCCTCACCGTAACCAAGGTCTTTTTCCAGACGGTAGGGTTCAAAAAGCGTTCGGTCATTGAATGCACCGAAGATATAACGTGTACGGACATTCTTAAAATCATCGGTCAGCTCTTCAGAGGCCAGCTTAACCTGTGTGGTGATAAACTCACGCCCTCTTTGAACTCTTAACGTAAATTCGTTGCGTGCATCTGAGCCCTGGAACGAAGCGAGGTCTGTACTCCACACACCGATGGGACGTTCAATAAATGCACCATCTGCGGATTTCATCGAAACTTTGACCAAGCGGTCACCGACTCGCAAACCGGCATGGGCTGCGGGGGTATCCTCGTCGAGCTTATTAACAACAACTTCCCTGGAAACGAGTCCTGTGTAGCCGCCGGCCATATCCGCCGAGCTTAATAGTCCCACTGGCATCTCTGCCGGTTGAACATCGGGAGAGAGCGTAAACGTCATCGGCTCATTGTTGCGAAGGACTGCAATCGTTAGTGCTGATCCTGCGGGAATCTTCATCAGAGCCTGGCGTACTTCGTGCCACGCTTCCACAGGTACGTCGGCCACATGCGTAATCAAATCACCTGACTTAACCCCCGCCCGATGCGCTGGACTCTCTTCGTCGAGGATAGCTACTTCAGGTTTGATAAAGAAGTTCAGAATACCAATTTTACCGCGCCGCTGTTTTTCACGGTAAACATTTTCACCGTCTTCACCGCGGGCTCTAATCTTCGTGCTGTAAACGGTTCCGGCGCGTTCATATTCAACAATGAGCTCTTCATCCGGCCGAGAGCCAACGCTCTTGATGACATCGCTCCACTGCTCAAGCTCTTTACCGTTGATGCTTAGGAGCTTGTCACCCGGCCGAATGCCGGCACTCCACGCAGGGTCTCCAACGCTTACGACGCCCAGCTTCGTGTCTGCGAAAGTATGAGCGCCAAAGAACATCCCAAAATAAACGACTAATGCGAGGAGAAAGTTGGCGATAGGTCCAGCCGCAACAACAGCGGTACGTTGCCAGAGAGGTTTCGAGGTCAATGCCCTTGGAAGGTCTTCCGGATCCATGTCCATGCCGGGCAGCTCGCCCACCATTTTCACGTAACCGCCCAGTGGTAAGAGTGCGACTCGGTAAGTGGTCTCACCGCGCCGAAAGCTAAAGAGTTCGGGACCAAAACCGAGCGAAAAACTCAGTACTTTCACATCGAAAAATTTTGCCACCAAAAAGTGACCCAATTCGTGGAAGAAGACCAAGCTACCGATAAATACAATGAAGTAGCCAAAGTTTTGAATGAATTCCATAATTACTACAATCTTCGGTACGGCTAGGCAAAGAGTCAAGGGGCGCAGCCGCTGGGCGCGCTAAACAACCAGGGAAACGTAAAGAAAAATCGCTGGCGCAGCAAACATCACACCATCAAAACGGTCCAAAACACCGCCGTGACCGGGAATTAAATTCGATGAGTCTTTGATACCCGTACTTCGCTTGAGCAGGGACTCACATAAATCCCCAACAATACCAGCCACTGCCGCAATTGCGCCCACGGCTAAAGCATGAAGCGGCGCCAATTCCGGCATGAAGAAATGCCGGAGAATAAATGCCATGGCAATCGCGGCAACGACTCCACCTACGGCACCTTCAATGGTCTTTTTAGGAGAAATCACAGGGGCAAGTTTGTTTTTACCGAGCGCACGGCCTGAAAAGTAAGCGCCAGTGTCTCCGCTCCAAGTACAAAACAACGCAGCCAGAGCTAAACCTAAGCCGCCCTCCATATCGCGAATACGAGCCAAATAAGGAATCATCGCACCGCAATAGACGACTCCAAGAATCATCGTACCTACTGTGAGCAGTGCTTTTTCAATCGACCCAACGCGGCCCAAGAATGACGCCCAAATACCAAGGATACCGGCCGGTAAAATTAAGACGGCGTGCTCTGCAGGGATGAACCCGAGAATCGCCGCCGATGTAGCGGCCGTGACCCCGTAGGTGACAAGAGCAACGGGGCTCTTACCGTCAGCCGGGCTCATGGATAAAAGCTCCCAAAGCATCAAGAGGCTGAGCACCCAGCAAACAGCCTGGCAAACAAAGCCGCCTTCATAAATGACCCAAAGTAAGGCAGGCGCAAAAACCATCGCGGATAATATTCTGGTTCTTAGCACTTGGCTCGCCCCATCTTTTCATTGGTTTCAAGTTGCTCAGGTGTGGCCCCGAAGCGCCGCTGGCGCATACTGAAATCTGTCATACAATCTTTAAACTGAAGAGGGTCAAAATCCGGCCAAAGTACGTCCGTGAACAAAAGTTCGGTATAGGCTGATTGCCATAAAAGGAAATTCGAGAGTCTTACTTCGCCCGATGTTCGAATCATGAGATCCGGATCAGGTATATCGGAGGTGCCTAATTGCGACGAGAATCTAGTCTCGTCGATATCTTCGGGCTGGAGCTTACCTTCAGCCACAGCCTCAGCCATCGCTTTTGCAGCCTCTATAAGTTCTTCACGGCCGCCATAATCAATGGCCAATGTGAGCACCATGGAGCTATTGTCTTTGGTTACTTCACGAAGTTCTTCAAATGCTTGGCGCGTGGATTCAGGTAAATTCGAGAGTCGGCCTATGAGATTTAACCGTATGTCGTGCTTCATTAAAAGTTCACGCTCACCGATGCAATACTCTTCAAGCAGGTCCATCAATCCTTTGACCTCGTCAACAGGTCGCTGCCAGTTTTGAACTGAGAATGAATACAGGGTGAGGTACTTGAGGCCGATTTCCCGAGCTGCCGTCGTAATATCACGCACGGTGTCGGCGCCCCGCCGGTGCCCCTCTAAACGAGGCAAACCACGCCGCTGAGCCCATCGACCATTACCATCCATAATGATGGCAACATGGCGTGGGGTTTCTCTATCTAAAGATACTCGGACCGGGTCACTCATTGGAATCTTAGATTTCCAAAATCTCTGCTTCTTTTGCCGACAAAACTTCATCAACTTTGCTCACTGCATCGTTGGTAAGGTTCTGCACCTGCTCCAAAGCTCGTTTTAGGTCATCTTGAGAGATTTCTTTTTCCTTTTCCGCATCCTTGAGCATATCGTTGATGGTTCGTCGGTGGTTACGAACAGCAATCTTGCATTCTTCGCCGCGTTGACGAGCTTGCTTAACGAGATCCTTACGGCGCTCCTCAGTGAGCTGAGGTATCGGCAATCGAACCATCTCTCCATCGTTCTGTGGATTGATACCCAGCTGGGCATTCATAATCGCTTTCTCAATTGCACTGACCAAGCCTTTTTCCCAAGGTTTGATGGTCAACAAACGAGGCTCAGGAGCTGAAAGCTGAGCACACTGACTCAACGGAGTTGGCGTACCGTAGTAATCGACTTTTACGTCATCAAGAATCGATATGTTCGCGCGACCAGTTCTCAACTTAACCAAGCCACTTTTAAGGGACTGAATAGAGCTATCAATACTCTCACCCAGTTCCTGCATGCATTCTTCTTCAAGACTCATATCAACTTTTCTCCAGCAATCGTTTTACGCGCTATATTATCGATCAAGTTTGCCCACAACGGTACCTATTTTATCACCCATGACCGCTCGGCGAATATTACCCTTTTCGTGGAGATTGAAAACAACGATTGGCAAATTATTGTCTCTACAAAGAGAAATCGCAGTAGAATCCATAACATGGAGGTCGCGCTGGAGCACTTCTAGATAGGTCAAATCGTCGAATTTTACAGCATCAGGATTCTTCATTGGGTCTGAATCGTAAATACCGTCTACTTTGGTTGCCTTGAGAATGGCTTCTGCATGAATTTCCATCGCGCGAAGAGAAGCTGCCGTATCTGTCGTGAAATAGGGGTTACCTGTACCGGCACCGAAGATAACGACCCGCTGCTGCTCCAAATGCCGCATCGCACGACGCCGAATGTAGGGCTCCGCGATTTCCTGCATTTCAATAGCCGTCAAAACTCGAGTTTCTATTCCTTGGGCTTCCAGTGCATCCTGAAGTGCCATAGAGTTAATAACGGTTGCGAGCATTCCCATGTAATCCGCTGAAGCCCGGTCCATGCCTTGAGCACTGGCCGCAACACCACGAAAGATGTTTCCACCACCAATGACGATGCCCAATTCAATGCCGAGCTCAACAACATCTTTGATTTGGGATGCAATACTCTCCAAGATTGGTGGGCTGATCCCATATCCTTCGTCACCTTGCAGTGCTTCACCTGAGAGCTTGAGTAAAACTCGCTTAAATATTGGTTTGGACATGATTTCTCCGCGGCAAGCGTTTGATGGTAGCCTAATGGCGGCTCGACTTACCGGCGGCCCTTTGCCTT
>JABJBS010000285.1 GCA_018668695.1 Deltaproteobacteria bacterium | reverse complement strand
GCCCCGTTGATCACCATGGGTCACAATGAAAAATATTCTCTATAAGCCGCGTACTATTTCGTTTTCTTTAGCCTTTGCCGCTATCTTCCTTTCCGCCTGTGAGGCGCCGGTTGAGGTTGGAACAGGCTGCGATGCCCTGGTCGGCGATGTGGTCATCAGTGAGATTATGGCCAATCCAAGTGGCGCCGACGGCGATGGCGAGTGGTTTGAAATCTACAATGCAGCCAGTCGGCCGTTGGTACTCGACCGCTTGGAATTGCGGCGTCTCTCATTCAACAGCGATGGCGGTATTGAAGTTAAGCAGCACTATTTGCGAAACCTCGGCACCTTGGAAGCCAATGCGTATTTTGTGTTGGGCGATGGCGTCGTGGGCGTTGAACCCATCGATTACGATTATGCACCGCTTGATGGGCTGACCAACGAAAACCTGGGTGCCTTGGGCAACACGAAGGGCGGCATTGCGATTGCTTGTGGCGGCGCTCTGATCGACGAAGTTTGGTATGGCACAGATGACGGTTTGCCGGAGCCATCTGAAGGTAGAAGTTTGTCTCTTGAGGGCGACGTGGCGCCTGATTCTTTACTCAACGACAGTGCAACCTATTGGTGCGAAGGCGCAACAGAGTACTCGGATGGAAATTTTGGAAGCCCCGGCAGTGCAAACACTGCGTGTGGGTTCGTCAGTTGCAATGGTGAAGACGGACCGCGGGATATCAGCGACCCAGTCTTGGGAGACCTCGTCATCAGTGAGGTCCTTATTAACCCTGATGGTACCGATACCAATAAGGAATGGATTGAGATTTATGTAGCGGGCTCCGACTCAGTAGACTTGAACCGCCTCGTCATTACGTCGACCCGTGCCGATGCCAGTGATGTGGATAGCGCCGAAATCTCAGGCGTGGCTTGTGTGCAAGGTAATCCGGGGGATTATCTCGTTATCGGTGCTTCTGCAGACACAAGCATCAACGGTAACTTGGTCGTCGATGCCGTTGCGCCAGGGCTTGCATTCTTTAACGATGCCCAGGCTACCATCGAAATTACGCGCCGTGGTGAACTCCTCGACCGTGTTGTGCTTGAAGAGCCAGAAGCAGGCCGCAGCTGGTCTCTAGATGGTGGCATGCTTACCCACGATGGCAATGATTTGCCAGGTGCGTTTTGCCAGAGCCCACTTGAAGAAAATACCGCGTTTGACGGCGTAGGAACCCCGGGTGCAGCGAACGCACTTTGCGGTACCGTGAGCTGCATGGACGCCGATGGTATTCGGCCCGTATCTGTTGCAGCTGTGGGAGACTTGATTGTCTCAGAAATTCTTATCGATCCATCCAGTACAGACGGCGGCAAAGAGTGGCTTGAAGTGTATGTGGCGGCAGCGCAGCCCGTAGATTTAAATGGGCTTACGATCACCAACGTCAAAATGGATACAGGCAGCAGTAAAGATTTCACACTTACCAGTGAAACCTGCTTAGCGGCTCAGCCCGGCACTTATGTGGTAATAGGCGCTTCCGCAGACGAAACAATGAATGGTGGAATCACACCTCTGGCCATTGACGATACGCTGAGTTTTCTAAACGACTCCGAGCTTCGAATTGAAATCGCGTTTGGGCAAAGCATAATTGATTTCGCTATGGTTCCCGACACCGCAAGCGGGCGCTCGGCAAGCCTCCAGCCAGGAAGCCTCTCTGCTGATGCCAATGATGTTTCTAGCGCATTTTGCGAATCGCAAACATCGGGCAGTTATGAAGGCTATGGTACTCCCGGAGCAGCCAACCTATGCGGCGCATCTTGTGTGGGGACCGATGGCCCCCGAACGCTGACCTTGCCTGATGTGGGCGAGGTGATTATCTCAGAGGTATTTGCAAACCCCGATGGTTCAGACGCAGGCCGCGACTGGGTGGAGTTCTACAACACCTCTGATGCCGTCTTCGACCTCAATGGCCTAATCATTGAAGCCCATAAAACCACGGGCAGTATGACTGACGAAACCATCGAGAGCGATGAATGCGTATCGGTTGAACCGGGAGGCTATATTGTTATTGGCGGGCAGGGCGCAGCAGCTGAAGGTGTTCCCACCGCGGCCACCATTGGTTCTGCGACGGCTACCTTATTTTACGTCAGTGACCTTACGCTAAAACTGGTGAACGCTGACGGTTCGATCCTGGATGAAACCGCAGGACCATTTGATCCTACCTCGGGTGCGAGCTATTCACTCGACCCGGCGCAATTGGATGCAACGGCAAATAATGATCTGAATAATTGGTGCGTGGCCACCCAGAGTGTTCCTGCGGAGCTTCCTTTATTGGGAACTCCGGGCTCAGCGAACCCAATCTGCGGGGAGTAATATCCAAATGAAATATGCGATGATAATCGCGGCAGCCCTTTTGGGCGGCTGCGGCGGTGAAACTTTGACCCAATCTTTATGCGGTCCCACTGAGGGCGTTGTAACGAATGTGGTCGATGGCGATACAGTTGATGTTGAAGCTGGCGGCGAGATATTTCGTCTACGATACCTCAATCTCGATGCCCCAGAGCTCAATAGCAACAGCAGCGACCCAGCTGAGTGTTTGGCTGAAGAAGCCAAGCAAGTGAATGAGGACTTAGTCCTCGGGCGCTCGGTGACCATCGAGTACGACCAAGAATGCAAAGACCGCTATGACCGCCTATTGGGTTTTGTCTTTCGCGGAGAGCGCATGGTGAATTTTATTTTGGTGGAGCGAGGTTATGGGCAAGTTTTATTGATTGAACCCAATTATAGCTTAGCTGATGAATTTCAATCGTTGGAAGCTTTGGCAAAAGAGCAGAGCGCTGGAATCTGGGGGGCATGCGAATGAAGCGCTTCTTATCCCTTGGGATTCTATGGCTGGTAATATGCCTAAGCTCTGTTGCGCAGGCACGTGAATACGGCACCTACGTCTTCATCAATACGTGTGACGACCTCGAAGAGTTCCTGTTGCAAACAGATATTACGGAAGATGAATACGAACTTTTGGCTGCGTTGTGCGAGCGCCCAATGAATATCAATGGCGCTGACCGAGATATGCTCTACGATTTGCCAGGAATGACCTACGGCGTTGCACAAGAGATGATTAACTACCGTTCGGAGCACGGTGCATTTGCTCGTGTTGGAACTTTAATGCAGGTAGCAGGTGTCACAGACGCTCTCTTAGCCCAGATAAAGCCATTCATTCAGGTGAAATATGGTGGTGATATTTATTCTGATGCCATGGGCGCTGCGGGGCAAATAGAAGAAGAGGATCCGCTACAGCTAAAAGTGAAGGTTGGGTCCATTTTACGGAAGGGAACTGGGCGTGCAGAAGACCAATTAAACCTTGCTGCTGAGCCGCCGGCAACACCTTCTTTTATGCTCGATGCTCACGGCACAGCACTGTCCACTTTCGGGTTTGGTGTGGCCGCTTTGATGACTCGGCTTACAGATGTGTCTTGGGACAACAGCCGCGGAGCCTTGCTGGGTGCGCCCTCGTCAGAGTTTGACTTGCATTCGGTGTTTGTCTCCGTCCGCGAAAATAGCTGGAGTGGCATCGTGGGCTCTTATGATGTGGGCTTTGGAGAAAAACTGGTTTTTGATACTACCCGCACTCGGCATCCTCACGGGTGGCGGCACGCTAAAGGTCTGTACCGTAACAATGAATCTGGGCTTTACCGTTCTTCGGCACCGCTTTTTGGAGCAGCACTAAGCTTGGAACAGGCAGACTTTGAGTATGGCTGGCTAGATGCAACGGTATTTGCCTCGTACCAAACTGAGAATTTGTATCAGTATCAAATGCGACACGGCTTAGATGCACTCTATCTCCCTGAAGAAGGCGGCGAGAATACGTGTGGAAGCAGCACAGACTGTCCTGAAGGTTACACTTGCGGCGAGGACAATATGTGTCACTCAAGCCGTATTTATGACCCTGAAACGGGGACCTCTTATCAATACCAAACGATAGCCAATGCGTTTCGAGAATTGGTTACCGGGGCGAATGTTACCTGGAGCTTAAATGAGAGCACGAGTCTTTCGGTGACAGGTTATCGGGGTGAAACTCGATTTGTTGTGGCCGAGCCTGCGGAGCCTGAATTTTCAGGAACCACTACCAACCCACGCAGACCGGTTTACGGTTCTGTGGGTGTGAGTGCGCGCTGGGGCAACGACTATCTCGATGCAGGGCTTTCCTATGCCTACAGCGACACGGGTGGTCACGCTGGTCTTCTACGCGCAGTCTGGGAACCGGCCAAATCGGCGGAACTCACATTGACGGGGCGTTATTATACGCATCTTTACGATAATCCCTATGCGCGTTCTTATGCTGCAGCCAGTACCACCTTTGGTAGCCGTCGCCGCAATGAGCGGGGGGTTCGCTTTCAGTCTAGCCTTGATCCTACAAAGTGGCTGCGATTGGTGACGTCGGCTGATATATTCAACAAGATTAAACTCGATGTGTATGATGACGAAGGTGGGCTTCAGTGGCTCGATAATGATGTTTGGGACATGCGTGTACGTCAATCCGCTATTTTCGATTTGTCCAAAAAAGAGCGGCTGAACCTTACCTACAACTACAGCGATAATGACATCGGTGAGGGTGGACGAGATGAAGTTTACAGCGGGGAAGAACGTTATGAACTTGGCAGTGCCTCCTATGATGAGTTTCAAGGAGATCTCTACATCACTGGGAAGGGTGCTCGGCATTCCTGGAGTACAGGGATCACCACAGAGCGTTTAAAGGGCTACCGCTTTTCATTCCATTACCGCGGGGCAGCTCAAGACGTTTCGAATTTTGATGATAAAATGATGCTCACGCATAGTTTTCGGGGAAGTATTTCGGCAAAGCCTATTCGGGGCGCATTGGTCCGTTTAAGTGTGGCCCATGCTTTGGAGCAGGTGGCTGTTAAGTATCCAAGCCTTATCGAGGATATCCCAGACGGTTACACTCTGGGCACTCCTGATGGCACGACCTCAGCTTACCTGGATTGGCGCCAAAACCTTTCTGATTGGCTAAGCGTTAGAGCGCGCTATTCATTGATTTCCTACGGCAACACCATTCAACCCGTATACGAGGTTTCTGAGAGTGGAGAAGTTGTTCAGGGAGAAACTCCGGCAGGAGCAGGTGAGCGCACAGGACGGTACGATACCTACCATATAGGCTCGATTGAAATGACGTTCACTTATTGAGATCTCTGTCTTAATACTTAATGTATTATACTAAAGAGATATCTTAGGTGTAATATTTTAAATAGATTACACTGAAGGTATGTTGGTCGACGCCGAAGAATTTAAAGGCAGCGGTTTAGTCCCCGACGCGGCCCTTGATGTATTTAAAATTATCTTCTTTGAATTGATTCAGTCGGGTGTCGGTGCATACCTTTGAACGCGTCGCGCTTGCTTCTTCCTCGGCTTCACTGCGGCTTTGATAGCGCTTTGCGTTTACCCAGAAAGTGCTTCCATCGGGAGAGACTAATATTTCAACATCACCACCTACCACATCCTCTGTGATGGAAGGGATAGCGTCTCGTGTCTTTTCTGCGACACCGCCAGTGATAAATACGTCGCTGTATTTCTTAAGCCGCTGGTACACATCAGCAGCGGGGTGTTTGTAGGGGTTGTTGTGCCCCGAGGAGACCACAGAGACACTTGGCTGCATCACTTCGGTAAAACATGCATTGGAGCTGTGACCAGAACCGTGGTGATTGACGCGGTAGACCTCAACGCCTCCTACATCTTTCGAGATGTAAGATTCGATATCATTGTAGCTTGAACTTACGGGGCCAAAACGGCGGACGATATTTTCGCCGCCTAAATCGCCAGCACCAAATAACTCGAAGTCTCCCAGAGTAAGCTTAAGGCCAACGGAGTAATCGTTTTCTGTGGGTGGATTCTTTTTAAAGAAGGCAGGG
>JABJBS010000284.1 GCA_018668695.1 Deltaproteobacteria bacterium | reverse complement strand
TACGTAGCTCTGGCAGTTTTGGAGAAAGCGCCCCAGGTCGATGGGGGTTAAGTCGTACGTCTTACGCCCAGCTTGAATTTTTTGAAAGTCGAGTAACTGGTTGACCAGCTTTAAAAGTCTTCGTGCGTTTTTAACCGCTGTTTGGACATTCGAATTGTTGATGTCCGACCGGAGCTGCTCTTCGAGTGGTCCAAGAATGAGAGTCAGAGGGGTTCGAAGCTCGTGAGAGATGCTCTGAAAGAATGACGTTTTTTGTTGATCAATTTTTAGAAGTTGCCGGTTTGCTTCTTCCAGATCTTGCTGCGCTGCTAGGGCTACTTGAGTTGCCTCTTGAGCTTCAAGTGTTTTGCTCTCAAGCTCAGAGGTTCGCTGGTCAACTTCGGATTGTAAGTTTTCACTGAGGTGCTCAGCTTGGGCGTGAGCGATGGCGTTACGCTTCGAGAGGATAACGCTTTGGGCGAAGAAAAATCCCAAGAGACCAAACGGTGTGAGGATAAGATTACCGTTCCAAAGTTGTTGGGCGGACAACACGTCGTGCAGGGTGCCGGCCAACATCGCAAAGAATCCACCGAGTACCCATCCCGCGCCCAGACGTTTCGCGAGTGTTGCGCGAACCAGAAAATAAACAACAGGCAGGCCCACGATACCGATGAGAATTAGAAATGCGGGTGTGAGCTCGGAACCTTGGGCTGGTCCCATGATGAGGTTAAGACCTACAAGGATGAGGCAAATCGCCCAAACGATTTTTGAGAACCATTTGGGGAACTCGTCAGGGAAGAGGTGTGAAACGAAGGTCACGAAGAGGCCGGTGCCGAAGTATGCCCCGATAGACATCATAAATAGTTCTAGAAGGAAGTTGAATTCCGTGGGCTCATGTAGCCAGATAATCGTAAGCCAATGCCGGTAGGAAATAGACTGAATGAACATGACCGCGCAAAATAACGAGAAGAGAAGGCTGGCACGGTCTTGGCGTCTTAGTAAGAAAAGCCCGAAGTGATAGAAAGCCATCATGAAGATGAAACCGAGAACGAGCATCGATAAGAAGCTCATGCCATCGAACCAACGGTTGAGTGTGACGTGGTTGTGGATGCTTACTGCCGGATAAAAAATGCCCCCAAGCCAAAAATGATGGTTGACCACTTGAATGACTAAAAATGCCGAATCACCTCTGGTAGTGGGTAATTTAGCCATCTCCGGTGACCATTGAGGGATCGGTTTTTCAAGGTTAAGAATGCCGCGCTGGCTAATCAATTCGATGTCTTCTGCCTGCGAGCCTGTAATCCACCAGGCTTTAAAGGTGGTTGCGATAGGGGGAAGGACCATCCCCAGAGGTTCATCAGCAGGGAGGTGACTGAGACCTGTGACTTTTACGATGTAGGTAGCGTGCCCATGGGTTGCCGGCTTAACACCATCACTGGTGGTTAAGGTGTTCCAGCCTCCGGGAACACGAATCGTGGGTGCAGTAGAAAATCGAGTGGGTGCTGTCTCTGGGCTGACCAGTTCGTTCCAGAAGAATCCCCACTCGCCGTTCAAGCCCAGGGCGCCATCGCGACTTGGATCCCAGTTTTGAACATCAATGGTTCCTTCAACGACAGACGGGGCTGCGGCTTTCACTTCGGCCTGAAAGCCCAAATGAACACAGATGACCCACAAGAAGGATAGCCAGAATGTGAATGGTGCTCGCCGCACTTCGTCTCCTGCTATTCTGTTTTGGTCTCATGGGTCGTTGACTCTTTGATGCCGTGATAATGAAGAAGCTTATCTAAGAGGTCATTGAGTTTAGACTGGAGTTGGCCCAGTTCATCTCTATCCAATTCAGCACTGCAGACTAGCTCGTCGGGAATGTCGACCGCAAGCTTTTGAAGATCTCGCCCGGCTTGTGTGAGATGATTTTCGACTGTTCGGTCATCCTCTTTACGTCGGTTGCGGGTCAGCAACCCTTGTTTTTCAAGCCGCTTGAGCAGGGGAGTTAGAGTACCGGAGTCGAGGTAGAGACGCTCTCCAAGTTCACGCACGGTTCTGGCATCGGTTTCCCACAACACCATCATAACAAGGTACTGGGGGTAAGTGAGGCCAAGTGAAGCGAGAAGGGGCCTGTAGGCCTGCATGACGAGACGAGATGCCGCGTAGATAGGAAAGCAGATTTGATTGTTTAGGTGTAAGACCTCAAAGTCTTTGTCATCCATAGTGGTCGCCCCTACCTTGATTCTATCGGTTTCACCACCCTTGGGAAGAACAATTGCCTCTAATAGCCGTTTTTTTTGAGTTTTCAAGCTGCATCTTCTAGCGCAAGCTTCGCCTCTTTATTAAGCGGCGTGGGTACCACGTAAGTTTCGGCTCCCTTGTCGAGGAATGGAGTAAACGGAGGTACTTCTTCGTAGGGAAGATGTAATTCCAAAACGCCTGGTCCTTGAGCAAACCCTTGATGGTACTCTTCAAGTAGAGCACTGAGTTCGTCTTGAGTTGAGGCTTGTCCCGTCCAAAGGCTTTGTTCTGGACCAAGCCCGCGTGCAATGCTCTCAACATTGAGTTGACCGTAATCCGTGCAGGTTTTGCGACCTTCAAAGAAAATTTCTTGGCGGGTTACACACATGCCATGTTTTTGATTGTTAAACACTACGAACAAGATCGGCAGTCCAAGTTCCACAGCCGTGTGGATCTCAAAACCAAGCATTAAAAACGCTCCATCGCCGCATAGAACCATGCTGCGAGTATCCTTTTGACCCAGCTGTGCTCCGCAAGCAGCGGCAATGGCATAACCCATTCCGCCCATGCCAAGTGCTATCGTCGTCGAGGCATTCTCTGGAATCTTCAGATGGTGCATGCTTGTCGCTGCGCAGTTACCTGCGTCGAAGAGAACATTGCCATTTTCGGGCAGGTAATCTTGAATGAGTGAAATAGCCTGACTTTGCAAAAGAGCAGACTCAGGTACGGCTTCTTCAGTTTCCGCATCCGCGAATTGAGGAACGAAACGACGCAGGAGGTAGTCGTCGGGTTTTCCGTGATGGAAGCTGTGCTTGTAGAACAGATCTCTCATGTGACGGAAAACTTCTCCCGCATCACTTTGAATGACTTGTGCGTTCGGCACTGCACCTTTAATTTCAAATGGGTCTAAGTTGACGCCAATGACCTTTGAGTGCGTGAGGCATTTCTCAAGAGGACCACGAGTCATGATGTTGAGACCTGTACCAACAGCTATCAGAAGGTCGGTTTCCTCATTGAGATAATGGTGGGCCGAGGGATGGCCGGCGACACCGACAGCACCTAAAAAGAGCTCATGCTCATGGGGAAAAGCACCGGTGTTGCCCATGGTTGTAACCACAGGGATTCCAGCTTCCATGGCAAACTGAATAACGTGCTCTGGAGAGTTGCATCGCGAAACGCCGGTGCCAATCATCATGACAGGATTCTTCGCGTTACGGATGGTTTCGAGAAAGTCCTTCAGCTCTGAGGCTTCAACTGTGAACTCGGGTGCCATCAGTTCATGGAGATTGGTTGGGAAATCTTCTGGTCGCGGACCGACCTCTAAATCGTAGATGTCACGTGGGAAGAGTAAGACCGATGGTCCACGTCTTCCTGATAGACTTTGACGAACGGCATTCTCAAGGTGACTCCAAAAAAGATTGGGGTCATCTACGCGGGCTGTATACTTGCTCATGCTTTGCCACATCGCGGTCGCATGAACCGTACGGCCCAGCCCGGATGAGTCTTGAAATCCTCCACGACCATCAAAGTTCGTTGCGGTTTGACCAACGAGTGCCAAAACAGGAACCGACTCGGCGTAGGATTCTGCGATTCCTACAGCCAAGTTCATCATGCCCCCACCTGAAGTGGAACAGCATACGCCAAGCGTACCGTGCACTCTAGCTCTGGCATCAGCCATGAACGCGGCGCCAACTTCGCTTTTGGTGAGGACTGCTTCAAGCTTACCATCGCCAAGGCGATGAACAGAGTCATGAAGGTGCTCAATATTCGCCCCGCTTACACCAAAAATGTATTCGAGGTTCCAGTCTCTCAAGGTCGTTACAAGTGCATCTACTAGTTTCATAATTTTTACTTCTTAATTTTGGTCAAATTGAACAACAGCGGCAGCAGCGTAGTCGCCTGCATGCGAGAATCCACCCAGCGCGAGGTATCCACCCTCGGGGCTTCTGGCTTCATCATTCATTGCGCGTTCAATATTGATTGGGATGGCTGCACCAAAAAGGTTGCCATGTTCTTCGTAGCTCTCAACCTGCTTTTCTTTCGGGAGGAGCAATGCTTCTCGCCAATTGCGAAGAAAGATAGGGTTTGGCTGATTGGTAATCATTGTATCAACATCTTCAGATTTGATACCGGCCTGCTTTAATGCGTCGTACATGACCTCGGGTACCAACCGGTTTCCGCGGGCAACGATGCTGCCGATTCGGTCTTCCGAGAAATCGATGTAGAGGGACTGCTCGCGAGGGTCCCACCAATTTTCACCTTTTTCATTGGTAACCTGCATATCGTCAGCGTAGGCGCCAAAGTTTTTCGAAATGATACTCTTAATCGGGTTTTTACCATCCTTAACCAAAAGCCCTACGCCGCAGCCGTCACCGGGGATTGCAGATTGGGGACGCTTGCGATTGTCGGGATGATTAAAGACTCGGCCTGCCGCATTTTGCACGTTGCAGATCAGTGCTGTCTTAGCTTCGCCATCTGCCATCAGCTTTTGTGCAATCTCCATCATGTAGATGAAAGAGACGCAGCCCGTGTTGTGGACGTCTAGAATCCATTTGGGCTTTAGGCCCAGCTTATGTGCGACAGAGGCACCACTGCCGGTAAATGGGATATCCAGACAAGTTACGTTTGTAAGAAGAATATCGACATCTTTACTAAGGTCACGGCCTGTTTGGTCGGCAAGCTTTGTAACAGCCTTCTCGATCATGTTTACGGATGTATCCTCGGCCGAGACATGGCGTCGCTCGCGAGCTCCTTTAAACATCGGGTGAGATGATTTTTCACCGTCAGAAAAGAAACTGTTATCGATGACTGTTTCTGGAAGATAGCTTGCAGTTGCTTCTAAACCTACGTGACTCATGCCGCTTCTCCAGGAATGGATTCAGGGCAGATAGGTAGGTTGTTGGCATGACGGTATTCCAAAATGCTTTTTAAATTTTGCATTTCCACGTGGTGACCAGCGTAGAAAAACGGCCACATATCACCGACCCAAACCTTACGGTCAGCGGGTGCCGCTTCTGGGAATGGATTCGCGTCGTAGTAGGGATGTCGGCAGTTGGTCCAAAGAATGACTGAACCAGGCTTATTAAACACGACCTGTGCATCGATGACGCGCATCAAGTAGATCATCCAAAGCTTATCGCCCTGATCCCAGGCGCAGTGGTAGTCTACGGTCATGGCTTCAGCATTCACGGTTGTGCGGGTGTAAATTTCTGTTTCGCCACCAATGCGGTCAAGAGACATAACCAATCCGGTCTCGTCCATCTCGCCGAAGTTGCGCATGCTGTAGGTCCACTCAGCCAAGTTGTATGGGTTGGACAAATACTTGAAGGCTTCTTCTGGTGGGCAGTCCACGTATTCTTCGAGGGTGCAGTATTTTCCGTAAATTTGGTCGTGGGGATAAACGGCGTGAGTCTTGTCCATGCAGAATCCCTGCATGTCGTCCTTCGTAAAATTTTCAAAACGTCGGACGTTCTCGATGGTGTTGATGTCTACTGACATTGCGCGCTCCTTTTGGGGTTCTCTGGGGATTGAGATGAAACGGGTCTACCGAACGGATGGCTGATGGTCAATTGTATTGTGCACAACTAAATTGAGGAAAGTTAGTTTGCCTTCAATTTAAAATGAGGTGAAATTTAAATAAATGAATAAAAACAGTAAATTATGAGTTTAGTCTTAAATGATCAGAAAAATCGCGAACAAATTTATTGTCGGTATCTGTAATCAGATGTAGTCAAGAGACCTTCAAGTTAAGCAAGGAAACCAAGGAAAAATAAGACTTTGAAAATCCATACGAACGTTTTTTAGGCATTTTAGTAGAATTAGAACCCATCGAACTCGAATCTTCTGGACAATCCAAGCCTAAAACTGTCAGACCGAATTGTTAGCTGCGCGGCACAGAGTGGTTCTGTGTTTCAATAAAAGTTGTAAGTGAAGAATAATGATAAAAAATAAAATCGATACAAGAATTGCCAGAAAAGTTCGACCTCGCACCGACCGTGAAAAGTTGGGAGAGAGTAAGAAACCCCCAATCAAAATGAGTGTTCATCCAGTGGTTCGAAAAGCCGCTGCGAAATAACACCCCTGGGCTAGCCCAGTTCATTTTCCATCGTGACAACTGCGTCTTTTACGGATGGAAAGAACGGTATCTGACGAGTTTGGTCAAAGTGGCGGAGTTTATCTTTAAGCTCGCTAGAGCCGGCCAAAGCAAAAGCCAGCCCTAAATCTTTGGCAGCGCGCTGAGCTGATACAATGCAATTGAGCAGTGATGCTGGATGCGGTGCATTGTCGAAGCAAAGTACGACGTAGTCGAAGTGTTGGTCTTCGATGTGCTTGATGCCGTCTTCTAATTGCTTGAGCAGTTCTGTACGGTAGTTCTCTGTGAGCTCTTGGCCAGGCAGGCCAGTCTCTACTTTGAGAACGAAGTCATCAACGGTGCATAGTTTTCTATGTTCAAGGTTCGAGCTAAAGAGCCTATTGAGTTGCTCGCGGTCCAGCGGCAGTTTCAAATACCCATCATAACCATTTTTTACGGCCTGATGGCCGGGTTCGTTCTCGTTACCGTCAAAGATGACGTAAAGGGGCGTTTCGGTTTGTATGTCTCTTGAGATCACAGCGATTCGATTAAGTGCTTTGCCGGCGGTTTGCGCATCAACGATTATACTTCCGAATTCAGCGACTTCGAATGTGGCATCCAGTGTGTTTCGATCTGGGCATTGCTCAACGCTCACGTTGCCGGGAACCAGTGCTTCAAGCATTTGATTCACCTCGAGTTTGTCGGAGTAGAGAAGGCAAAGGTGATAATCACCTTGGTCCTCACCCTCATCTTCAAATGTTCCCTCGGGCTCGTTGAAGTGCAGCTCTTTGCTTACTTTTTCGCATAGGTTTTCAGGCGTGGTTGGTTTTACGACCATTTCGCGCACGCCAAACTGCATGCATTCTGCCAAGGCCTGGGTTTGGGTGACGCCCGTGATTAAGATAACCGGGGTTTCGTTCTTCATCTGGCGCAGGTGAGACAGAAATCTCGGGCCATTCATCTCTGGCATGACCATATCAAGAAGAATTAAGTGGACGGTGTCGGCTGCGAGAAATTTTATCGCGTCTGTGCCACCTTCCGCCTCGAAAACTTGGTAGCCGACTTTTTCGAGAATATCCCTAAATACTTTTCGGATATTTCGGCTGTCGTCAACGATGAGTATTTTGTAATCGCTGCAATGCATGGATCAAACGATAACCCGCGTGACCACTGAGGGCAAAAGATGTGAGCGGAAGTTTTTATCGAGTCTTGAGCAACTGGGCAAAAGGAGCCCATAAAGCACTTAGGAGACCATGACTTGGCGTTGGACTCGAAGGGCCCAGCCCGAATTCAAGGTTTTTCTCAGAGCCAGCTTCCAACCATGACCGACCCAGTTTGTCCCACAAGCTCAAGTATGTGCCAAAATTCTTGTTGTAGTGTTCGGCTTTTACGCTGTGGTGAATTTGGTGTTGAGCTGGACTAAGAAAAATATTTTCAAGCGCCGTGCCGTAGGAGAGCCAGACGTGGGAGTGACGCAAGTTGGAACCAAATGCGTTGAAGACCAGTCCGATAGCGTTTACGCCCAGAATGTCGTAGCCGTTGAGCGCCGTGCCGAAGAGCCAAATGAATATTCCCGTCACCAAACCGGTGGACAGGCTCCGTCGAAGGCCGAAAAGTAAACTCTCAAATGGGTGCACTCGGTAAACTGTAAATGGGTTGAGCACAGTGGCACTGTGATGAATTTGGTGGAAGTTCCAGAGAGCCGGAACAGCGTGCATCAGGCGGTGGAGGAGGTAACGGCTTAAGTCTCCGAAAATGAAGAGTGCTGCGGTGTAGCTGGTTGTCGTGACGGTTCTCGATAGGTTCAAGTCGGGAGCGGTGACGGTCCAGTCCAGAATGGTTGAGAACAAGGCGGCAACAGCAGCCATTGGTAATAAGGCTGAAGCGTTGAAGAAAACCTTAATGACGCCATTGGTCACAGACATTTGGTAATCGAGGAAGGCTGATTTGCTTAGCCATACGTTGCGACCAAAAAGGTATTTGAGAAAGCTGCGTGATGGGGATTTCGATTTTTTGTAGACCCAGAGAGCAAGTAAGGTGGCGGTTAAGAGCCATGGCCAGAAAACCCTTTTATCGGGGCTGGCTAGATACTCTAGCGGCGTAACAAGCGCGCTAAGTATTTGCTCCACCGAGGTCATTACATCTCCACTTTGAGTCCTGCAAACATACGCATTGGCTTACCGGGCCGGGTTCCGTAGGGACGATGCGAGACAATGTATTTTTCACGCGTCACGTTGTCTATTTTACCATAAATGGCAAGGCTTTCTGTTAGACGATAGCTGCCTGCTAGATCAACCACAAAGTGGGCATCTGTAGTTAGGACGTTATCCAGGGGACCTTGGCCGGGCTCGTCGCGCATGGCGCTTTGATACTTACCGGCGATTGTTAGGTTGAAATCTGGATGACTCAGCCCAACAGATACTTGCGCTTGATGCACCGGCAGGTAGGGAATGTAGTCACCTTCTTCTGCGCCGCCGTAGAGTGGGTCTGCGTTTTCAGTAGGCTCCACAAAACGTGCGTCGGTGAAGGTATACGCAACGTTGAAGGGCATGGTTAAGCTGAAGGGAAGGTCTGCGTGGATGGTACCCAGCAATTCCAGGCCACCAATATTGGCAGAACCCGTATTGAATTGTAGGTCGGCATTGGCAGCAGTGGCTCCACCAGACATACCCGATTGGCCAACCAAGTTTGAGTAGTCATTGAAAAACCCGGTCGCTTCAATTCTAAACCAAGTGTGCTCGTAACTGGCTCCAGCCTCATATTGCATACTTTTACCAGGGCTTGTTCCCTCTGATTGCCCCGGTGACACGGGGCTAAAGCCTTGGTGAACACCCAGCTTCAAATTGAGGTGGTCGATGATTTCATAGTTTATACCGAGCCCGGGTAGAGCAATGATGTTATCAGTTTTTCCAAATGTCTCCGCGAGGCGGTCTACTCGGCTGTTACGAATCCACTCTACACGAAACCCGGGGTTTACGGTGAGTCGTTTCCAGCGAATTTCATCATAGAGATAGAGAGCTAAAGCATCGGCTTGGTCTGTATTTTGGGTGTAGGGGTGGTCTTCCATATTCACTGACTGGAGTTCACCACTTTGCATGGCATACGGGGTTTCAATCTGATTCCGTGTAACCGTGTCATAATGGTAACGAAGGCCAAATCGAATATCTTGTTCAACCTCTCCAAGTAGGAGCTGAACATGCCCGGCGAGTTGAACGCCTTGCGATAAAAAATTGCGCTTATTGGTTCCCATGAGAAGGAGGTCTGAATTCTCCCATGGGTTGCCAGGAGTCGCGAGGTCGATGTTTCCTGTATCCGTGTCTCCGCGAAGGACATCCATGTAGCCAGGGTAATCATCAGGCCGTGAGAGGATTTGAGAGAGCTGTAGGCTACGGGTTCCATAATTTGCATCGCCCGGAACAAGCATACGGTTTGGTCCCCAGAATGCATTGAGCTTTCGCCAGGTGCGGTTGAAATCGTGTCTGTATACGGTCAGCTTGAACTGCATCGATTCATCAACTTCAAGAGTATAATCGATTTGAACCTGGGTCCGTTTCCACCTCATCGTATCGTCGTAACTTGCTCTGTATCGTCGAAACGGTTTCTCTAAAAAGTCATCCATGCTGAGTCCAAGATAAGTCTCGTGTGATGTTTCATCACCATAGCCTAGTTTGAGGTCGACTTGGTGGTAGAACTCACCGCCAGGATCTGAGTTCCAGCGGCCTTTGAGCATGACATCGTTGCGACTGAAGCCTGAATCTCCACCACCATCGATTTTTTTAAAGCCGTCTGTTTCAATATGAACGGCTTCGGCGAGCCATCCCCATTGGAGACCACTTTGGCCAGCCAGAGCATGAAGTTTCCCAAAAGTGTCTTGACCCAGCTCCAGATCAATTTTCATGACGCGCTCTTGGGGAATTTGCGCCGTAAACATATTAATCGCTCCCCCAAGCGTGTTGGGGCCATAGGGAATAATGGCCGGTCCCTTAAAAATCTCAATGGATTCCATGCGTGTAGAAAGAGGAAAGTAGTAGGCCGCAGGTGCAGAATAAGGTGCGGGCCCTAAGAGCACGCTGTCTTCCATAAGGACCACTTTCTTAGATCGGTCGGAAGAAACTCCGCGCATTCCAATATTGGGGCGAAGACCGAAGCCATCTTCTTCTCTGAAGTAAACACCAGGCACGGCAGCAAGAATTCGATGAATATCATTGTATTCGAATGTCTCTAGGGCAGCTTTGTCCAGTTTGAAACCAGCCTTAAAGTCTACGGTAACCCGCTCTTGGACGGTTGCCGTAACTTCCATGGTTTCGATATCTGAATTCTCTTCCGATACTTCAGTGTTTGATTGCTCGTCGCCAATCTCGGTTTCTTCTTCATCTGCGAGGGCTAATGGATCTTGAAGAAGAATAGCGAGTCCCAAAAAGAGACTCGCTATTGGCTTAGGACTTATTGGTCGCATGGTGCACATTATCCGATCAGTCAGCATCTCCGGATGCTTCAAGAGGGAGTTGAAGTTCGAGGACTTCAACAAATCGCGTCTTTAAATCGTCCGTGAAATTTTTAAGCGTATAGTACGTATTGCAAATAGGGTCATTACCCGCTTCGCATTCTTCACGGGTTAGAGTCAGGGCAGCTTCGTAAAGCGTCCCGTCCATTTCTTTTGCAGCTTGGATAGCTTGTTCAAGGTTTTGCCCCATAGTGTCGGCGATGTCACTGGGGTCTTTTTCACGAAGGAAATCGTCGAAGCCTGGAGCATCCTCACCAGGTGCTGCCCCGAGAAATAGTTTTTGAGCCGCTTCCAGGTTGGCAATGATGTTTTCTTTTGACACGCGGCTAAAGCGTGCTTCTACATCGTTTGGACATGAGACATTCTGACACCCGAGAATGCCGGCTGGTTTGGCCAGTTTAAAATCTTTGACATCTTTCTCAACATAAAAGAGTGCGTCAGACAGGTCATTGAGTGCTTCTTCTGTGGTGACATAGAGGCTGCCAGGTTGTCCGGCAGTGGCGAAGTCATTCACGAAATTACCTGAATTGGGTTTCCAGGCATTGTGAAGTTCAATGGCTCGGTCATGAATATTGGTAGCGACCGCGTGTACATATTCAGCCCGCTTTTGCTGCAGGTCTTCTTGTGAGACCTGATTCCAGGTTCCCTGGGAATTGATAGGGACCAAAGGAGGGCACGTGTTGTCTGCTTCATGGTAAAATAGAAGATATTCCGCTGCATCAAGGCCATAAACATTCGTGAGTTCTTGGTCGAAGAAATCGGTATTAGTATAAGCAGCTTCCAAAATTTCCTGGTCTACACGGCAGCTGTTGACGGTTGGCCACGAGTAGATTTCATTTCGCAGTCCCATGGCCCCAACAGCCAATTCTAGTGCCTGTCGAGATGCGGAAGGTCCAACCTGATAGACTTCTGCTTGTTGCCAAACAATCATGGTTGAAGACCAGGTTGTTCGTGCCTGGGCTAGAGAGTCCACCGCGTCGTTACCCACTTCGAGATCTGTGAGGTAAGCATCAAGGCTGGTAACCAGTTCGTTGGCTGCGGTTTCAAATGCGGCGTAGGTTGGCAAAATGATTTCATGCCCAACGTGGTGTAGGAGGTCATTGGGGGAGAAGTTGCTGGTTGTTGATGGGTCGCTGCCATCAGATGTATCTGTAGGATCGCAAGGATCACTTGCACTTACAGGATCGTCGTTTGCGTGGTCCTCGGAGGCATCGCCGCACGCAAAGGTCAGCCCGAATAGGGCAAGGCATAGAGCCAAGCGTGGTGTAAGTGCCTTAAAGTACATCAGAAATTCCTCTTTTCGAAAGCAAGAGAGCCGGCATCACCCGATTTGAATGGGTTGGCGCCGGCTGAACTATCTATTGTCCATTTGACGCTGAATTACCAGCCTTGGACGTTCACATCTGCAAATCCATAAGCATCCTTGAGGAGCGAACGAGCAGAGGTCAAAGACATGGAATATCCCATACCGCTGGTGCCATCCGATGAACTGGCCAGAACCGGTGCATCCCCCACACGTCGGTGGAATCTGGTGAAGGCTGTCTCTTCTGGATTCCACGTACCTGTTTGGTTTGCTAGGCATTCTTCTTCAGTTACGTCAGCTTCAATCGCGTGCATGCCGTTACGGTTGTAACAGTACGCGGCGAGAACTTCGTGAAGAGGAGAGTTTGGATTGAACTGAAGACCCAGTGCGAATCCTTTCAGTTCTGACCAATGCTTAGCATGGTTGTAGAAGCTGTAGTCGTCAGAGCCGTGAGCAGCCATGTCGGCCAAAACATCGTTAATGTAGTGAACAACGGTTGCAGCAATCGCTTTTTCCCAAGTTTTGATGACCGTATCGATATGACCATCGAGAGCAGCAATTTCACCATCTGTTAATTCACCGTCAGCTTCGGCAATAACTTGTCGACCCGCTACGAATGCATCAAAGATGTCAGCAGTGAAGTCTGTTGCGGCTTCACCATTGTCCTTGGTTCCACGGTCACGCTTTGCTGCATTTTGAGAGTGGCCAAAGTTATACTCGCTCTTGAAGCTGATGGTCCCATTACCGTCGGCATCATTGTATTTTTGCCAGTCTTCACGACCACCCTTACCGGCGATTTCGTCGTCGGTGAACCGGTCGTAATGACGAGCAGCACCGAAATAACCGTAACCCTCGTCATACTTGTGTTCCATTGCTGTATAACCCACAGTTGGTAGGCCAGCATCATCCTTCTTGTAGGCTTCTGTGTTGTCAGCTGGGTCACCATCATTGAGTGTACCTGTTAGCTTGTAGAGGTAATCGCCGGTTCCTTGTGAGAAGAATACCGCCATGCCCATGAACTTTTGAACCATTTGCTTATAATCAACGCCATCAGCATCAACATAGAGGGTAGTGATGGTATTGCCATCAGGATCCTGTGGGCCATTGCCCGCAGTGTGAGCGAGAGCGAGTTCTTCAATCCTCGCGAACATGGATTCAACCATTGCATTTGGTGAGCTAGGAGCTGCATCTGCGCCCATCAGCAGGTTACCAGCTTCATCACGTGTCCACGTTGGAAGTGGCGTGCTCCAGCCACCGAAAGTCGTTACATCCCAACCAGTGGAGTCGACACCAGCCATTTTGTCCTGAAGCTTTTTCCCCGTAGAGATGTCTTCGAGGTTGGCTTCAGCACCAGGTGTGGTCGTTGTGGTCAAAGGAAGGTTGGTCACAACGTCGCTGTCAAAGCGGTAGTAGCTGTCGAGTAGGTCGATGACCTGGCCAGCAACAAAGGTGGTGTTCACATCCATCGCGCCGATGGTGTTGGTTACTTCATTAAGAAGAAGATGACGTGCAACCTGACCGGTGTACGATACGCTGCTTTCGCCGGCAAAGTCTTCAATATTACTTTTATAGGAGTAAGCAGGGGCATCAGCAGCATCGCTTGCATCAGAGGCATCACTTGCATCCGCAGCATCCGCAGCATCCGTGTGAGCTTCATGGTTATCATGATCGTCGCCACCACAGGCAACAAGAGTAAAAGAAAGGCCGAGAGCAATCAGAATGCTCCAGTTTTTCAATGTTTTCATCTTGTGTAACTCCACATTAAGCCATTACTAAATCGATGTTGAGAATCGTTATCATTATCAAGTTCAATATAGGGCTACAAATTTGAAGTCAATGCCCGATGTTGATGCGGCTTGGTTGTGTGAAAATCAGGTGATCGTTTTGGGGGCTCCATTGAGCTGTTTACCCACGGTGGATTCCTTAAGTGTTTAATAATAATATGTTTTCTTTGGACGTTGGCATGAGGGGCGGCTGGTCACTGGTTTTACTTTTTAACCGGCTAATAAAAATTAATGGTTCTCTAGGGTTTAAACTTTGTTCTAGAGCGGCTGGATTTGCCGATTTGGAGCGGGTACACCAAACGACTTCAACCTCTGGAGAAGCAACGATGGCAGACGCATATACATTTCAGACCGCCGATATCTCAGATGAAAACCCCGAGCAGACCGTGGTCGCCGAATCGATGTTTCGAGGCTTTGGGAAGCGAAAAAGCTTCTCGGGCCCCATGGCGACTCTGAAGCTCTTCGAAGACAACACTTTGGTACGTGAAGTTTTAAGTGAGTCAGGCGAGGGCCGGGTACTGGTCGTGGATGGCGGCGGCTCGAAGCGCTGTGCACTGGTTGGAGACCGCATTGCCGAACTCGCCCGAGACAATGGCTGGGCCGGCATTTTAGTCTACGGCAGTATTCGAGACTCGATGGTTATTGATGGTATCGACATTGGCGTTTATGCGCTGGGAACCAGTCCTAAAAAGAGCATCAAGCAAGGCCGCGGTGATAAAGAGATTGCCGTTACTTTTGCCGGCGCAACATTTACACCAGGGCACTATATATACGTTGATGGTGATGGCGTGTTGGTGTCGCCCACCTCACTGCTTTGATAGTGGATGAGCCTTCGGCTTAGCTTGCGTGTTGGGGCCCGGTTTTTCCAACCGGATGATTTGAAATTCAACACGCCGGTTTCGAGCTCTTCCTCGGTTGCTTTGATTGTCTGCGCGGGGCTGATCCCATGCCTTGCCAAGCGCTTCGATGCGTCCGGACGGGACGCCAAGTTTAACCAAAAGGTGTTTCATCCAGTCGGCTCGTCGTTGGGCGAGCTTTTCATTTAATTTTCGTGAGCCCAGTTTGTCGGTGTGTCCCAAGATTCGCAACGTCTTAATCTCTTTATGATTTTTTAAGAGCTGGGCCAGTTGTTCTAAAACAGCACGGGCTTTAGGTTGAAGCCTCGCTCGGCCGCGTTCAAAAAAGACGACTTTATCGAGCTTCACCTCGATTTGGTCACCCTCTACAACCAGAGTTTCTTCCCCTTCGTCGGGGCACCCATCATCGTCTTCATTGCCGTTAATAATTTCAGCTTCATTGGGGCACTTGTCGTCTGCATCAAGGAGCCCGTCTTTGTCGTTATCGGGTTCCGGGCATCCATCCTCGTCTTCAAACTCATCCATGTCCTCAGGTGCCAAGGTGCATTGGTCGTCTACGTCGAGAATTTCATCGCCGTCGTTATCAAGGTCTGGGCAGCCATCTGTGTCTTCGAAGCTGTCTTTGTCTTCAGGCTCGTTGAGGCACTGGTCTTCGGTATCAACTACCCCGTCTTCGTCATTGTCTAGATCTGGGCACCCGTCTTCATCTTGAAACCCGTCTTTATCTTCAGGCTCGCCGGGGCAAGGGTCGCTCGAATCGACAATGCCGTCGCCGTCGTTATCTGGATCTGGGCAGCCGTCCTCATCTTCGTAGCCGTCGATATCTTCGGGGTCATTGGGGCAAGTATCTTGTGGGTTGTTGAGACCATCGCGGTCATCGTCGACCAGGGAGTCATTGCTGTAACCGAAACCCAAAGCCACTCGATACTCAGGGCTCCCCAGTCCGTGGAGTGCGCCTAAACCAAGCATTGCCTTAAATTCGAGTTCGGGCAGTACCTTGTAACCCAGTGCTGCGAGATACTCTCCATACACTTCTGACGAGTTCTGAAAGGGAGCAGTTGCCAAGGTTGCCATATTGAACTCTACGCTGGTCCGCCATGCTTCGGTGGGTTGCCACGCAGCAGATATTGCAAACGAAAGGTGGTCATCTTGTACCAGGCCGTAAATGTCGTTGGCGGGTAATACTTGGTAGCCAAGTCTTGCTCCTGTGTGCCACGCGCCCCATTGCCCATCCAGCAGGATGTCTAAACCAGCGGTGATAGCTTCATGACTCATCCAAGCGTTGGTTTGCCCTGAAGGAAACGTGAGGACGCCGCGGGCGCTTATTCCGACCAAGTTCTCTTCGCGAGCCAAAAGGCCTACATGGGTAACAAGGGTGGTATCTTGTAATCCCGCTGAGGCAGTTTGACCCATTTTCCTCCCCGGGAAACGTCCAAGCTGATCTAGAGTGAAGGCTTGAATAAGCGCAACATCTACACGTTCAAACAGGCCCATTGAGAGGCTCACTGCACCCTCCGCGCGGTGGGCAACCAAGCTGCGGTAGCGTTCGCCGGTCTCCGTATTGGCAATAATCAGAGGCCGCGAGAAGTAATGAATTTGGCCCTGAAAATAAAGCTCCATATGGCGCAAGAGGGCGGTATCCGTTGGTGTTAAAAGACTTTTTCCGCTTGGATCCCACTGATACCGGCTAACTTGAATTCGGGCATTATCGGCATCTTCTGTGATGGCATGCCCTGCGCCAGGGTTCAGAGTAACCATTAGGCTGATCATCGCCAGTTGGAGGAGGAAAATTCCTTTATGATGGAGCATCGTTTTCTTCACGGCCCCTATAAACCATGACTTTAGCAATTGGACAAATCAGTGTTTAAACAGCTTTGCGTGAATCAGCGCACAAGGGTATGAAGCTTTCATTCTTGGCAAAGGAAAAGGCAGGATGAACTTTCACATCACTTACCTGAAAATCGCTCTGATTGGCTTGATTCTCTCGGCCCACATGGCTTGTTCTTCCAGCGAAGAGACGCCGGATGAGCAGTGCGCGCAGAATGAAGTTTGGGTCAACGAGACCTGTCTACAAACCTGTGAGTCGGATGCGAATTGCGCAGCGGGGGTTTGTGATGGGGGTTACTGTACCGACGCAACGAGGCCAGCTCTTGTTGAGACTTTACCGGCTCAGTCGGCAACCGGTATCGCAGTTACATCAGATATCACCCTGAGTTTCTCTGAACCCATGAACACACCCGATGAATCCGAGTTCTCTCTCTTGCTTGGCGAGCAAGAGGTGGCCGTCGTACTCAGTCTTAACGATGCATCAACACAATTTACCGTAACTCCAGAGATGCCTCTTTCTCAAGGTTCAACTTATACGCTTCAAGTTGCTGAGACCTTGGAGAGTCAAGCTGGGATTTCCTTGGGCCAACCTTTATCACTCAGCTTCAGCACGGTGGAGCCACTTGAAGTCACGGGTGTTACCCCGGCTGATGGGGCAACAGAGATTGCTCTCTTGCCGCGTATTACGCTCAGCTTTTCGAAAAACGTACGGGTTGAGTCTTTGAGCGGCGTAACCTTAACGTTGGCGCAGGGCGGCGAGCCTCTCGCGCTGAGTTTGCAACCGTCTTCCGATTCTTCGAAGTGGATTGCGCTGCCATCAGCAGTCTTGGAGAAGAGCGAGCAGTATGTGTTGGCTATCAGCACCGAAGTCACAGGAGAGGACGGCGGCGTGCTTGAAGAGGTCTTTTCCGTTGCTTTTACGACGGGGAACTTCATCGATGCGACCGCGCCAGCTCTTGTCTTTGATTTGATACCCGAATTGGTCGGGCCAAATCAGTTAGACGAAAGTGGAGAACTGGTTTTAGGCGGCGAGGTGACGGATGCAGAGACCGCGGTGGCTTGGCTCTCTGCTTCGTTGCGTATTGGTGAAGAATTGTTCGATTTAGGTGTGCTCGAAACCTGGGAGGGCAATCATTTCGAGTTTACTTGGTCACCGGATTCCGCGTCTCAAGAGATTGACGCGATGGCTGAGCTTTCGGTCCAAGCGGTGGATGTTGCCGGTAACATCTCAGAAAACACCATGGCGATTGAGCTTGATTTTGTTGCACCCGCTCCACCCGCACCGCTGGAAATGCCAGCGTCGTCTTGGAAATTTGCAACACTGCCTCTAACATTCACGACCGAGCTTTTTGGGAGCGTGCTCCTACGTGTTGGAGAAGATGAGGCTGAACGCTTGGTGGCTGATGAAGCGGGTGAGGTATTTCGGTTATTCAATCTGCCGTCTCAAAATGAGACCTTAACCATAGAGGCCAGTGCGGTGGATTCAGTTGGAAACGTCTCAGCCACCATTTGGCAACATACCGTAACACGGGTGCCTTACTCGTGTTTGCACGCCAGTGGCCAGTTTCCTGCGCCTGAAGCCGTATACGATGAGAGTGTTTTTAATGATAATGGTGAAGGCCGGGTGACTGTGCGTTACCGGTTAGACCCAGATGTTGCTGAGGACACAGTATTGCATGCTCAGTTGTCAACGCAGAACTTTGTGTCGACGCCGTACTTGTCATTGCTGCTCTTTCCTCGGGTCTTGGGGCTCTTGAAATTCAACGACGCACTTTTACACCCGTGTGCAGAGCTTGTTTCTGCAAACTTAGCTTTCTATAGCCGCTCTGTATGTGCCGAGTGTGAGGTGAGCGAGACCTTGGGGTTTTATGGAATGAATACACCGTGGGATGCATCGCAAGTGACTTGGCAGGAGGCCTCCATTGGCACAGCTTGGGGGGAGCCTGGATTATCCACTGACGACCGAGATGAAATCGCAACCGCACTGATGGTTTATTCAAGTGAGCAAGACACAGATTTGGGCCGCGTTGACTTAACCGCTTTAGTCCAGGACTGGGTTGAATATATGAGAGACCCCCAAACGGGTCGGCCGAATCATGGGTTAGCCTTTTTTCAGGAAGATGCCTTGAGGGCTGATTTTCACAGTGTGGATGCGAGCAGCCCAGAGCAGGTACCTTATCTCGAACTCGTTTGGATGGAGCAGCCTTAGCCATGCGTCTATGGTTTTACAAAATCGGTGTTGTGCTTTTCGTTGTTGCTCTCGCGACCTCGGTGCAAGCAGCGGACGCCGATAACGATACACTCGATGATAGTTGGGAGCTGACCTATTTTGGCTCCACACTGCTTTATGGCCCCAGTGATGATCCCGACGATGATGGACTTGATAACAGTGCAGAGCAATCGTTAGCGACCGCTCCGAATAACGCAGACAGTGATGCTGACGGTTTGACCGATGGCCTTGAAGTCACCGCCGAACTTGACCCTTTGAATCCTGATGTTGACGGAGACGGGTTGTGCGATGGACCAGGCAGTACTGCTATTTGTGTTGCGGGTGAAGATTTAAATGCCGACGGTGTGATTAACCCCGGTGAGAGCGATCCGAACCGCCGTGATTCAGATGGTGGTTTAAGTTCCGATTACGTTGAAGTTATTGTGGATGGAACTGACCCTTTAAATGGTGAGGATGATCTCTATGACAGCGATGGTGACGGCATTCCTGACCGATTAGAATGGGTGGGTACGTTTACCGATAGCTTTTTACCTGATTCAGATTTCGATGGCCTATGTGATGGCCCTGGAACGGTTGAGGGCCAGTGTGTCGCAGGCGAAGACACCAATGGCAACGGATTCCAGGACCCAGGCGAAAGTGATCCCAGTCATTTTGATTCCGACCTAGATGGATTGTGTGATGGTCCAGGCACTTCATTTATTGCTCTCGACTGTGTCGGAGATGAATCTGCACTGGGTACAGATTTGCTAGTTGTTGATTCAGATAATGATGGATTAAGTGATTTAAGCGAATACGGCCTAACGCATGATGTGGACGGAAACATCGTAGCTACGTGCCCGAGTCCATTAGACCCAGATTGCGACTGGGATGGATTGCTCGATGGCATCGAAATTGTTGAAACAGCGTCTGGCTTTGTGGAGAGAAGCGATCCTTGCCTACAGGACACCAATGGCGATGGCATCCTCGATTTTTCATTCTACTACGACACAAGAGAGGCCGTCTTGGATACCGATGGCGATGGTCTCAGCGACTTCTTCGAAAATACGTTTGGGCTTGATTTTGGTCAGGTTCAGATTCTTCTCAATGATATTGCTGATCCGCTGATTCGAGCTCAGATGCAGGAGCGTTATGAGACTCATCTGCCGGCGCAGCATCTGGCCTGGGTTCATTACCCCGGAACTTTTATGAACCCGCTTCTGGCCGACACCGATGGCGATGGCTTATCCGATAGTGAAGAACTTTTTGGGACGAATATTGGAGATTCCGCCCAATACTACCGTTCCAATCCAGCTGATATGGATACGGATGATGACGGTGTACCGGATGCTGATGAATATGTCGGCAGTTGGAGTCATCCACTTTTAGTAGATACCGATAATGATGGTTTAAGCGACGCGCTTGAAAAAGGTTACACCAACGAGGCTGTTGCTGAACTCAACGCTGATTTACCGCCGGGTGTAGCGGGTACGCTTAACTACCAAGAGCTTGTTTTAGATTCTGACTCATCTACGACGAGCGATTCGAACGAACCCGACACAGATTCCGACGGGTTACTCGATGGCGTTGAGGACGCGAACGCCAACGGCTTAGTGGATCTCGGTGAAACGGACCCTAACTTAGCCGATACCGATGGCGATGGAATACGTGACGACTGGGAGTGGACTTACTTTAATCTATGCGCTCAAGGTTTAGGCCCCCAGCCCACTGTGGCGGATGCTGATTTTGATGGTGACGAAGATGGGTTGGGAAATATTACTGAAAGCAGTGGAGGTACGAGCCCCTGCGATTTTGACTCTGACGACGACGGACTCTGTGATGGTGCTCTGACCATCGGAGACTGTGCTGGTAACGAGCAGAGCGCAGGAACAGGTGCAGCAGACTTCGATAGCGATGATGACGGAATCGGTGACGGTGTAGAGTTTTTAAGTGAGTGTTTAAACCCGCTGAACGCTGATGTTGACGGTGATGGTTTAAGCGATGGTGTAGAAGACCAAAACCTCGACGGCAACGTTGAGGCAGGCGTTGAAACGGATCCGTGCTTAAGCGACACCGATGGCGATGGCTTGGGAGATGGAGTTGAATTGGGCCAGCGTTCGCAGGCTTGTGAAGAGAACACGGCGGCTCTTTTGACCAACCCTTTATTGGCGGACACCGATGGCGATGGACTCTGTGACGGGCCGGGTGTGGGAGATGGCATCTGTATCGGGAGCGAAGACGCCAACGGGGATGGCTGCTTGGCACCTTCGGAAACCTCAGGACGAGATGCCGATACCGACCGCGATGGTCTCTGTGATGGGCCTATTGTGGTTACCGATGGGCTTAGCTGCAGCGGGGGTGAAGATCTTGACGGCAATGGCAGCGTTGAACCGAATGAAACCGATCCCTTGAACCGAGATACCGACGGCGATCATCTATTGGATGGATGCCCTGAATCGATGGCGATGAGTTTGTGTGAGGACCAGAACAATAACGGCGTCGTTGATGAACTGGAAACCGATCCGCGTTTATCTGACACCGATGGCGGCGGAATCGGCGATGATGAAGAAGTGCTTCGTTTGGATACAGATCCACGCGACCGTTGTGATGACTTATTGGATGCTGATGGAGATACCATAGATGACCGCATCGAAGAGCTTTTGGGTTACGATTTAAACTCAGCCGATTCCGATGGCGACACCATTTCAGACGTTGATGAGTCGCTGAGCATCAGTGATGCTTTTGGCTGCGCTTCCTATGATTCAACGGATACTGATGGGGATGGAGTGGTGGATGCGCTCGATACAGACTCCGATGATGATGGGTTACTGGATTCGATAGAGGCCGGTGATGCAGATCTGGAAACCCCGCCGGTTAATACAGATGCTACGTTTAGTGGTGACCGGGCTGATGAGGTTGCCGATTTTAGAGATTTGGACTCCGATGGCGGCGGCTTTGGTGATAAGCTGGAAACAGAGCAAGGTACGAACCCTCTGGACCCTCTTGACGATGGCCGCGGAGAGATTGAATTGGGTGCTGAGATTCGCGGCGGCGGATGTGCTGCCATTTCCTCTCCATCTCTGCTAGGGTTGTTGTTCCTTCTGGGTTGGATCAGGCGTAGGAAT
>JABJBS010000283.1 GCA_018668695.1 Deltaproteobacteria bacterium | reverse complement strand
TGGATCTTGTCTGAGCTGAGAAACATATGGGACAAATAAGGCAGAGGGGGGTGAGTCTCCAGAGGTTTCAACTGCGTGAATTCCGAAATCTCTATTCTCATTCCAATATATTCGGCGACAGCCGCTCATTGAGTAGTTCTGGGTCAATTTTGCGTAATTGAGTCCAAATCACGACTATTCTAGCGCGGAAGTCTATGAAAACGCGATTTTTCGTCGCTAAACGCTTTGACGCCTTTTTACGAAGGCCGAAAAACACGAGGTATGGTTGTGTCTACCGTGAGTCAAATGAGGTCAATCCTTGAGGGCAACCAGGTACCCTTTCAACTAAGGCACTGTAATTACACGTGTTTTAGGCAAAGGTCTTCTCAGGCAACGTATGACTATCTGAGTAAGACTAGGTCACTGACTGAGTCACACTGGAGTAACCATTGAGGTACTTAAGGTCATTCACTGAGGGCAACCAGGTACCTGAAGCATACCTAAGCTCACGAAATCATAAGACTTTTGGGAGTCTAAATGTTCTTAAATGATCTAAATATTCCTAAACTCACCGCCCTCACGGGCTCAGGCAAGAGAGAGAATTTCTACCGAAAGGAACACCATGGCAGCAGCTAAGCAGAAAACTACTGAAGAAGACTTTGAGTTGATCCAGAATGTTGAAGGCGTGGCTTTTGATGAGATGAACCTGGTTGAAATTCCGTTTTCATTACTGACGGACGCAAAAGAAGCCCGTTCCAAGCCAGTTATCGAAGTTCCACTCACACCCGATGGTTCTGAAGCCTTGGTCTCAAATGCTCGGAGTTCGTTGCCGACCGCTTTAGCCGAACGGGTCGTACTTGGTTTGTTGTGGCTTACCCAGCAACAGAATGGATTTAAGACCCACGTGGTCAGGTTTCCACTTCGTATTTTGGTTGAACAATACATGTACCCAGGCCGTTTCAGTAAAAACCGCGCCAGTGGTGCCTTCATGAAACGGGTTGAAGAAGAGATTAACCGAGTGGCTGACACAAGAATCCATTCCAAGCGCTGGTATGACAAAAAGTTGCAACGGACGACTCAGATGAATGCGGCAATCATTGATTACCTGCAAGTGATTCACGAAGGCGGCCGTAACAGTGCGCGGGTGGTTGAGCTTCGCTGGGGTGATCAGCTCTTTAACAGCGTAAGGGCTAAATATACCAAGGCCTTAGATGTTCGAACTCTTTTGAAAATTCAAAGGCCGCTAGACCTCAGATTTTACCGTTGGTTGGACAGACAACTGGCGACTAAGCGGGTTCAAAATGTAGAATCTTGCCAAAACTTCGCGAGGTATAAACTCCTGATGCGAGGACAAAAAATCGATCGTGGGGGGCGTACGGCCTCAAGCTATATCGTCGGTAAGTTGAGAGAATCGTTGAATAAACTTAACGATATCGGTTTTGGTGTGAGAATGACAGTTCAACAAGACCAATCTGATTACCGTTTGGTTTTTGAAAAGCTGAACGGGAACGCAAACGAAGCGGTGTCCATTGATGAGACGGCTGAAATCGTTCGCGAGTTTCAGCGCCAAGCTCATGACCTGCCTAAGAACTCCAAGCCCCGTAAGATACCTGAGAGCGACCGTGAGGAGGCTTCTCGATGGCTTAAGGATTACGAGAAGGAGTTGGCCATTTGGCTTGTTAAGAGGTGCGTAAAACTCCACAAGAAGAGCCGACAAGGCGAACAGACACTGTTTAGATTTAAAGCTCTTTCATTTTACGAAGCCAAGGCGCTTGCCGATTGGGAACGAGAGCAAGAAAAGAAGCTCAAGAAGAACGGGGAAGCCGGCCAAAGTGGCGCCGCAAACGTGGAAGAGGCTTGGGAAGCTTACCGTTTTGAGCAGGTTACAAAGGTAAGAGAAGGCATGAAGGCCAAAAAACTCGAGAAGCTCGAAGCCGACGCTGCGAAGGAAGTTGAAGAAGAAATTCTTAAGGCGCAATTCAAGGCGCCGAAAAGTGCGATGAAGGCGATTATTCAAACTCGAGTTGAAGAGAAATTGATGGCTTCAGCGGGGGCTTTAGACGAAGAGAATTTTTATCGCCAGTGGAAAGCTGAGTAACCGCCCTACCCTTTCCGTCTCCCCTTTCTTCATTTTCAGATATCGCATTTCGGAAATAGGTTATCGTTTTTCGGAAATATGTTTTTAGCCGGTAGGCCGCGGTTCATTGGCTGACTTCGCGCCCGCATTTCAATGACCAGCTCTCGCGATTTTGGAAGCTTTCATGTCTCCTTGTTTTGTCGGACTGATTTTTTCGGAAATCCGAAAAGAATGTAGAGCCCGTTCTGATAGGCCCTGCCGTTGCGCGACCTTCCCCACCACGTGTCGACGGGCGTAGCTGATGAGAAGGTAAGGCCTTCTTGGTACGGCCTTTTGTGGGAATTCGGATTTCGGAAATGGTGGGATGTGGCCCGGGCGTTGTTGATGGCGCCTGGCTGCTAATTGCTATTTCTGTTTTCCGAAATAAGAATTAGATAATCGGATATAGTAATTCAGATTAATGAATACGGTTCTCGGATAAGAGATATCCTATTTCCTATTGTCGATATCTTATTTCGGAAATCGGATTCATGTTATCCGGTATGTGATTTCTTATTACTTATTTCCGAAATCAGAACTAAGAAATCCTGATCGTCATCTAGGTAAGTGTCATGGTTTTCGTACGCCGACCGAGAGGTTTTTCGGGTAAGTTGCGAAATAGTTTATTCGGCGCCGGACAAGAGGGGCAAAGCTGTCGGGGGCTCATGGTTCTACTCAATTAAGAGAATCACCAGGAAGTTGTCTTAAATAGTATTTCGGAAATCGTGAATATTATTTCGCATATTTTTTGGTGTTTTCCGAAATCTGATTTAAGACTTCTCTTATCCGACATCGGAAAGCAGAATTCGAATTTCAGAAAACTGCAGGATGCGACGAGCGACCATCCAAGGACTAAGAGGTGTGAGTGTGAAACGGATCATATCAGTAATTCAGCAAAAGGGTGGGGTGGGTAAAACAACACTCACCGTGCATTTGGCACATCAACTCCGACTACAGAACCCAGAGATGCGTGTGGCCATTGCAGATGCAGATCCACAACAGTCTGCTAGTAAGTGGGTAAAGCGCGGAAAGCTTGCCGGTGCTTGTGACATCGACGCTTATACTGTTGCCGCCGATGGCGAGGGCAAGTACCTGCGTAAGGAACTTCAGGCCATTGATGCGGATTTAGTCTTAGTCGATCTGCCACCAGCTATCGAATCTGTTTCGTTGCGTGCAGCACTTTACGCTCATTTGATGTTGGTCCCAGTTGGCGCCAGCGCTCTCGATATTGAAGCAGCGAAGGCGGCCATTGATGTTTGTGAAGAAGCATTGGGCCTAGATGGGGCTAAGCAATTTCTTATTGTTCCATCAAAGGTTCGCTCAAGCACTGCAGCAGGACGCGAACTTCGCTCTGTCTTATCCCAGTGGGGACAAGTTTCAGAGACAACCCTGGGTTTACGCGTCGCCTATTCAGATGCGGCTACAACAGGGGAGGGCATTTGCACTTATGCCCCGAGCAGTCCTGCACACATGGAAATGCAAAATCTAGCAATCGAAGTAACACAGATATTGGGAGGCAATCATGGCGAACAAGCGGCGCTCGCTGGCTGAGCTTTTAAAGCAAGACGAAGTTGATGTGGTCACTCCAGCTCCAGTATTGGAGGCGGTGGCACCACCTAAACCCAAAGCTGCTCCGGCAGTGATCAAACCACAAGTTGTGGAGGCTAAACCAGCAATTCAGAATGAGGAAAAGCGATTTCCGAAATCTGATTTCATAAAAATGTCGGTTACGGTTCCACCAGAAATGTTTGAACAATTACAAGACCTTTCACGATTTCGTCGGCGCGCTAAAGAGCCCTACACCATGAGTGACCTGGTCCGTGATGCCCTGGCGGGTTGGCTACCAGAACAAGATAAATAAATCTGTCGCAAAGCCTAAAGCGATGGGTTTCTATTGACCCGCTGCCCTAGGATTCATAAAAGTCACTGGAATTTCAATGGGTTCCCGGACCTTTATCGGAGATGAGCACCATGGCTCAGGCAGAAGGTTCCACCTTCGGAAAATATATCCTTCTTAAGCGATTGGCCATCGGCGGGATGGGTGAGATTTATCTCGCCAAGCTGACCGGACCTGAAGGCTTTGAGAAGATGCTTGTCATCAAGCGCATGCTGTCTCACCACACCGAGAACCAACGTTATGTCGATATGTTCTTTGCAGAGGCGCGCGTTGCTGCGCAGCTGAATCACTCTAGCATTGTTCAAATCTACGACATGGGACAAATAGACGATGTCTATTACATCGCCATGGAATACGTTCACGGTAAAAGTCTCAAAGAAGTTATTGATCACGCAAGAGCTATCGAATCCTTGATTCCGGCGCCTCTTGTGGTCGAAACCATAAGCCGGCTTTGCGATGCTTTAGGCTATGCGCATGAAGCAAAGGATATGGTTGGAGATTCGCTGGGCATCGTCCATCGCGATATCAACCCATACAATTTTTTAATATCCTATTCGGGTGAATCGAAGGTTATCGATTTTGGAATTGCCAAGAGCGAGATGGCCACTCACAAGACTGAAACAGGCACCATCAAAGGTAAGTTTGTTTACATGTCGCCGGAACAAAGTGCAGCGCTTGAGCTAGATGCACGAAGTGATATTTTCTCAATAGGAATCTGTCTCTACGAAGCTCTCACATATCGAAATCCATTCGCGAAGGGTAACGCTGTATTGTCTCTAGATGCCATTCAGCGGCAAGATCCACCACCTTTAGCTGAATTCAAGGAAGAGTATGAAGTCTTCCAAGATATCGTCGACCGTGCTTTGGCGAAAAATCCGGACGACCGTTTTTCCTCATGCCGTGAGTTTGGTGATGCGTTGAGAGCACTCTTGGACGACGGCATACTTGAGCGTCATCCGATAAGTCTTCAAGACTATATGAACGAAGTTTTCCGTGACCAGATTATCGAAGAGAAGCGTATGATTCTCGAGACCGATTCTGCGACAACTCGCGAGCTTGAGCGTATGCGCCAAGAAGAAGAGAACAATCGCGGTCTTGGCCTCGAAGCAACCGTTGCCGAAAGCGATGCTCATTTGCTTTTAAAGAAAGTTGCCGCTGCCAGTGATGTGGTGGGGCTTGAGGATACCGGTATTTTAACCGAACCGATGTTCCGCTCGGAAGCAGAGAAAACAATTATGGAGAACTCGGGCGGCAATAAAGCCGGTCGAGCAGGGGACGCCACTGAGTACGAACATCAGTTGTCGCAATCTTCCAAGCCGGGAAATATGCTGATTGGTTTTTGTCTTCTAATTGTTCTTGCCGCTCTTGCTTGGATGGTTATGAATTCCAGTCAGCAAGAGGCTCCGTTGCCCAAATTGACCATCGCGCCTGTGGTAGAACCTCCTGCGGAAGCGGTTACACCCACGCCTGAGCCCGTCGCTAAGCCTGCAAGAGTTGAGACGCCAAAACCTGTCGCTCAAGCTAAAGCCGCACCTGTAGCAGAGAATAAAAAGCCTGTTGTCGCTGCGAGAGAACCGCAAGTGAAGGCTGACCGCACTCCAAAACCTCGACCAAAGCCTAAGCTTAAGGCTATGCCAGGCTTTGGGAATCTACAGATTTCCACGATACCGCCCGTACCTATCCAGCTTAATGGTCGGAAAGTCGGCCAAACATTCAAATTGAAGAATATGAAGGGAACGCTTACCTTCGGCAGTGGTGATGACCCTCAATCGAATCCATTTAAGGTGACGATGCGCTACCGAGTCAACGATGGTGAGATTTCTTATTCGGTGAATTCAGAGCCGTGGGCGATTGTACGCGGAGCACAGGGTATTGGCTTGGGGCGGACGCCACTGGACTACCAAGAACCCACCAAGCGAGCAGTTTTTGAGCTACTAAACCCTAAAAAGGGTTTGCACCAGCGCATTACTCTGCGATTTATTTCTCCTTAACGAGTTTATTTAGGGTGCCCTAAGGCAGTGGAAGAAGTTATGGCTAACCGACTGGTGATCAATTCTGCACAGGCTGAGGACGTTGTTTTTCCTCTCATTGTCGATGAAGTTTTAATCGGGCGGCTGAATTCAGTGGATTTGATAATAGACGAGGTTGCGGTTTCTCGGGTTCATGCGAAAATTGTGAGAGAGAGCAACCTTTGCGTGGTGATGGATTTACGCAGTAAAACCGGTACTCGGGTAAACGGGAAGCAGATAGAGCGTCACGAGCTTAGAGACGGCGATGTGATTGACATTGGAAAGACGAGTTTAAAATACTGTGAATAGAACTTCTATCATTCAAACGGCTCTTGGAATGTTGTTGATTCTGAGTAGTGGAGTGGCGCTCGCTGATGAGGCTCCACCGCAAATTGTTCACGAACCTTGTGAGACTTTTCAAAAAGGCGTTGCCTATGAAGTAGTGGCTCGCTTTTATGATGAATCGCCGATTTTCGACCCTAAAGTGGTGTTTCGCAAAGGTAAGGGTAAGTGGCAAAACCGTCCCTTCAAAAGACAAGGCGATAACAACAATTTCGTAGCGGTCATTCCCGCACGATTCCTCAAAAAAGGCAGCATTGAGTATTTCATTGAAGCCTTTGATGAGAACGGAAACGGGCCCGCTCGATATGGCTCCACCGATGCACCAGTTCTATTGAATCGGTCCGCTGAGGCTTCCACTTGTCAGCAAGTTCCAGATTCATCACCGGTCAATTTCTATACGGGTGACGGCTCGCAGCTTCCCGATGCGCCCAAGGTCGAACACGATACAGCTCCTGCTTCTGTTCCTACAGTGCAGCCTCCTATGTCGGATGCTCAAAAAGCACTGACCACGCCGGTGGTGGACCAAGGCACAGGCTCCTGTGAAATGGCGAATGCACCATTTTATTGCTCACCCTGGTTTTGGGCGGCTACCACAGCTTTGGTAGCTGGTGGCGGGTTGGCCACTTATTTTCTTACAGCTGGTGGCGGCGAGGCTGTCGAAACAGGGGCCACGATTAATCTGGTAATTACGTCGGCACCCAATCCAACCGGTGTTAACTGACGCTAGGAGCAAACAGGTATGCGCAAGATTCAAATCGCACTTTTGACCGTGATGCTCTCAGGCTGTGCCGCAGAGCAAGAAGTTTCATCGGTATCGTTTGAGTTCCCATTTCACGAGGCAATCACTTCGTGTAATTGGCCGAACCTAGAGGGCCTGAAGGCAACGCTCTTCGTTAGCGGGCACTTAGATAAACCTTGTGAGCTGGTCGTTGGGTCAACCTATACGGCTGAGGGCATTTGCTCAGGTATTGCAAAAGGCAGTGAGCGTTACTTGCTCCTGGCTTACCATATGCCGGCTAATTCAACGACGAATGCTCCGGCAGCGGATATCGGATACATGGTGAGTTATGTAGACTTGTCGAGTGGAGCAGTAGCGCCGGGTGCCACCAATGTGGAGCATCAATTAATCGATAATGGCGTCACTGCTGAACTGATTAACACCACCGACGGTGTCACGGAGCTTCCACTCGAAGGCGTTAACGTGGTCGGTGATGACCCGCTAGAACGCGCGAAGGCTTGGTCTAAAAGTCTTATTCTCGAGCGCCAAAATAGCTCAACGCCACTTGATATAGATAACGATGACTGTCCGAATCTGCATGAGGTTTGCTTGGGGACTTACGCTGATCTCGACGTAACCGATGCTGAGACTTGTGGTCTTTAAGGTTCCTTAAAGATTTACTCAGTGCAATCTGTTTGAGTTTCTAACCATTCATTCACAAGTTCAATGGCGAGTGGGTCTGCATAGCTGGTACCGAGCTGAGGCATCGGCATCGGGGCTCTTAGAATCATCCGCTGATACAACATCGAGTCCGTAAGAACGTTGGGGTCAACCTGATCACAGATGCCGCTGTCCTCGATTGGCGTACCGTAACGCATGTCGCCGCAAGTGCTTGGGTGCTCGTAGTGGCAGTGAGCACAGTTAACGTGGAGGTATGCTCTGAAACGAGAATCCAGAGATTCGGTCGTATCGGTGGCTGAAGGATTCCAGGGTAGCCTGGATGCCTGTGTTTCGGGAGACTCGGCGAGCATGCCCGCTTCCATCCATGCTTCGAGCTGGTTTCGAACTACACCTTTGTAATCAAAAGCGCGGTTGAGCTGTGCGGTTTCGAGACCCAGGGTCGAGTCGTCAGGGTTGGTGCCATGGCATTGATAGCATTGGCTACGACTTGGGTAGATATGCAGGTGTGAGGTTTCCTGAGCGGCTTGCGCGTCGTAGACGGTCCATTGCTCGGTCTCAGCAATATCGTCTCTTAGAAAGCCTTCTGTGCCCTCTGGGTTCCATTTATAACTCGCGACGGTCCATTCTGCGCTTTGATTGCGAACCATAAACCGCGTTTCCACGGGTATAACTGGCGATGTTGGGTCGTTTACAATGCTGTGGATGGTGAATTCTTTAATAATAATCGTGCCTACTGGGAAGTTCCAGCCGTCGAGATCTGTGTATGTGGCCGACTCGTTTTCAGGGATGATAATGAGCCTTCGCTTCAGGGCCGTGTCGCTGAATAAGTTAGCATTGACGTCATAGGGGACGGCGTGTTCGACGACGACCCGATTTACCAGATCCTCGTAGCAGCCTGTGTCGGTTAGTGTTTGTGGAAAGCCGGAAGTTGGGTCGTCCACATCTCCTAAAAAGGATCCACATAGATTTGCCGTGGCAGGTCGAATGATGGCTTGTTCGGGAACACTCTCTTGTTTCTCATAAACTGTCAGAGCCGGGCCTGCGATGGCAATAACCGTCGGGTGAGCGTCGTTGTATTCAAGCCCGAGAGCATCACCCGTTAGGCGACTCAAGCTTGTGTGGCTCCAGGAGTTTTCCCAATGGGCGAGGTAGGTACGTTGTGTGGCTGCACCATAGGTACGCGGCGTATAGTCGCTAAAAAGAACCGCAAGGGTGCCAGTGTCACTGAGGGTACCGTCTAAGATTTTCGCTTCTCCAAGGTCTAGGCGCATGTTGAGTTGACCTTTGCCCGGTTTAGACCAAGCACCGCCGATTAAAATGCGAGCAGTAAGCTTTCCATCTTGAACAAACAAAGCGGCGCCACCCAAAGAGTTTGCCATCAGTAAGGCGTCATCGAGGCGGGTTACGTGTGAGGCAACGATGGCCTCGTCGGGGGCTGTAAACGAGCTGCCATCCCACTGACTGATCCAGACTGTCTCTCCCGAGTGGCCGAGGATGGTGAGTTTGTCAGCAATCATTGCAACCGCGGGAGACCCGTTGGGGCAATCGATAGAAGGGTGGGGTCCGTCGCCCAGAATGGACCAGCTAGAACCGTCATGAACGGCCACGCGGATTGCAGTACAATCGGTACCAGCATCGGCTACGACGTAGAGAACGCCTTCTGACGTAATGGTCGCGGCCGGGTCTACGCTGACTCCTTGGAAGACACCAGCTGGGTTAAGCTCCAACCACTGCGCGCCATTCCAGCGTCTCACTTCTACGCCTGTGCTTGAGCGCCATGTCGCCACCATATCGTCGGACTGTTGACCGAAGAACGTGACCCGATCAGACTCAATGGATGTGATCTCAATTGACTCAGTCAGGTCGGTCCAAGCACCGTCGACCTGAGATTGCACATGAAAGTTGCTTGAGTTTGGCCCGGTTGATGAGATGAATGACGTGAGCAGCGTCCCGTCCGCAAGCCGTGAGAGTCGTGCGTTAGAGACCGAGGCGTCTGCGCTCACGCTTATGTGAGAACCTGTTTGGCGCCAGGTAGGAATGCTCCACTCCCATGAATTTGTTGCGATTGTATTTCCTGCGGGATCCGCAAGCCCTTCATTCAGAGTCAGCGTAATGGTGTCGGGGATAAGAATCGGGGTGTCGGGAATAAGCGTGATGCTTCCACGACCCGGAGAGAGTTGAACCAATAGGTTGATGGTTCCAGTGTTCACGCCGGACATCTGGAAAGAGGTTGGTGTGAGGCTTGCTGGATCAATGCTTTCGGAGAACGTGAGTTCAACCGGATCATTGATCTCAATGTCAGATCCGGGCTCGGGGCTTACGGTGCTGATTTCTGGTTTGGTCCGGTCAACTTGAACCAGGACAGTTTCGCTTTCGAGTTGTTGGTCGCCAAAAAACCCACGTGCTCCAATCGCGTAGACACCTTCTGCCACTGAGCTGCTGTCCCAATTGACCTGATAGAGCGTATTGAGGTCGGCTAAGCTCGCGCCGTCAATGAGGACCTCGACTCGGTCTGCTTCACCACCGGTCACCGCAACTTGAATAGGTAAAATTCCATTGGTCACCGTATCGCTGCTGGGGCGAACAAGTTTAATTTCGATATCATCCAGAGCTGAACCACCGCCGCAGCCCCACAAAACGGTTAGTGCTGTCAAAAAACAAAGCCTTCTCACGAAATTCTCCTCGAAACGCCTGCTGGCGAATGTAAGCCCTCTAAACCTTATACGCGGCGTACTGATATTGGCTAGCTTTGTGCGTGCTCAGTCGCAGATATGGTCAATTTTATCATGGATTTAACGTCTTTAACGACAATTTGGTCTTTTGGTCGGAGTCTCGTGCAGTGTAAGCTAACTTTACGGGCAATCTGCAGTTGAACTGCTAGACTCCCCTGACGGAAACCTTATAGGAGGCGACCGGGCTCTTGTTGTTTGATGCCGCTCACGAGGGGTGGGCGGTGTATTGTCCGAGTCACATGAAATCGAGATGAGACTAATGATTCGATATCAACGATACCAACGCCTTTGCGTTGGCTTTTTTTCTATTTTGGCTCTCAGTATTCTAAGTGGGTGTAACTCCGCGGGTGGTGATTGCTCCGAACTCTATGGATGCTCTGAAGGCTCTATCTGTTTCAACGGAACTTGTGAAAAGATTTGCAATGGTGATTCTGATTGTGAAGATGGCGACCGCTGCCGGTCGGGGATTTGTGTGAATCCTGAAGCCGCAACCGAAACATGCGGCAACGGTCTTCTTGATGCCGGTGAAGAATGTGACGATGCAAATGTTGATAATACCGATAGCTGCTTAAACACATGCGTTGATGCAACATGTGGTGATGGCTTTATCAAGCAAAGCGAAGAAGAGTGCGACCTTGGAAGCGGACTGAACAAAGACGACGGTGTTTGTACTGCGACTTGTCAGCAAGCTGTATGTGGCGATGGTCTTGTTCAAGCAGATGTTGAAGTTTGCGACAATGGTTCTGATAACAGCGACGATTGGGCGGTAGCGACTCACTGCAACAGTACATGTGATGGCAACGGTCCTTACTGCGGCGACGGCGCGACGACCGATAATGAAACGTGTGATGGTGATTGTGTGGACGTCTGTAATGACGGTAACGTTTGTACCACGGATGTAATGGCAGGTAGTGCGGCAACTTGCGATGTTCAGTGCAGCGCAGAAGCTATTACGCAATGTCTTAACAATGATGGTTGTTGCGCCCCTGGTTGCAACAGCGTGACCGATACGGACTGCCCTGAGTCTCGCGCCTTCATAGGCCATGTTCGCCGTTTTGAAACCGGCGCCAGTTGCTTTGGCAGCGCGGTCAGTGAATGCATAAGCAACGATGGATGTTGCGGCGCAGGATGCACCACCGCAAACGACAATGATTGCGTAGACGTGTTTCAGTCTGGTGTCACGGTTCGTGTGACTGGCACAGACGAGAGCGGCGGTAGCTACGATTTTCAGTCTCCTGAGACAAGTGGGTCTGAAGGTGAGTATGAAGTCTTTGGCTATGTTGTCGACACCGGCGACTTGCAGGTTAAATTGAGCCCATCATCAAGTGCGACTTCTAACGATGCCATTGCAACGATTGCCGGTTATGCAAACCCGCAGCCCGCTCCAGAAGGTGTTGGCCCGTTTCAAGACAAACCCTTTGACCCCTTTTACGCGAGCTTTGGGTGGCTGGCGACGGTTGCCGAGGAATGCGGAGTGATTGATGTTGCCGGTGATGCTGCAGCGAATACGCTCTTTCTCACCAAGTCTAGCGTTGTAGGTCAACTGATTGACGTTAATGGTAACGGTGCAAGTGGGGTACCTGCTTACGGCATGGCTGTTTCGATGAACCGTCAAGGCAATAAGCTCAACAACCGAACGGGCGAAACGTGTTTTCTTGAGGTAGCTCCAAATGGCACGCTTCGGGGTACAACTGCTGCAACATCACGGCCTGGCGGTTATTTCGCACTCTTTGGATTGCGCGGTGTAAACGACTCAGGAAACGCGGATGCAACCATCAGCGTCGCTGATTATGTGCGCGGGGTTGTGTTTGCGCCGGTCACGGTAAGCTTGAGCGCTCGGCAAACGGGTATCGTGCGCATACACACCACTGAAGTGGTGAGTGCCGGCGGCGACCCAGTAGATTTCGAAAGTGAGATTTTACCCATTTTTGGACCCACGGGAGGTTTTGGTTGTTTTAGTTGTCACCGTGAGGGCGGCGCTCCGTTTAGTAACGAGCGTTGTAATACCGCAACAGGCGAATGCTTCAGACCCATTTGGCATCTTGACGATTGTACGGCTCACGGCGGACTGACCAGTGGCGGCAACGCTTGTTCAGATACTGACGAAGTGGATTTCGTCTACAACAACATCGTTGGACCAGGTACAGAGTGTGGCTCGGGTTGCGAAGACCGATACCTTAGTACTTACGAAGACGACCCAGACTTCCCGCGAGTTTGTGTCGATGAGCCAGACTGCTCGTTGCTACTCCAGCGGCCCAGCCAAAGTGAAGCATTTCACGGCGTTCAATTTGACACCTGGGACACAGTCGCTGACCAAGTTCGAAGCTGGATTGAGCAAGGCGCACCACGCTTTAGCAGAATCTACTTTGAAGCAGATGTTGGCCAGGCACAGGGAGGTGTCTTAAGCACCTTAGGTTGTGTGAACAGTTGTCACCAAGCAGCAGCAGGCAGTGAGGGCTCAAGTGCCATTCGAGCAGGGCAAGAGGCAATCTTCACTGGGACTGAGACCAATGTTTGGCTTCGGCTCACCGGGCGCGACAACGCTCAAAGCGCGATTCCAACCTGTGTGGATAAAGGCAGCGACAGCGCCGATATGCCATTTGTTTGTGCGGATGAGCCTATGCGTTCACCGCTCTTGAGGCGTATGTATGATGGCCACGAGAATGGTTCCATCGCGGATTTGGAAGATGATTTCCCTCCGCTGTCTGAAGCAGATGCAACGGGCTCTCGGTTCCCTCACCTGGTGAAAGTCTTGCGTTGGATTTCCGAAGGCGCTCCATATTCGGCTGATACACTATAACCTTGCAGGGACATCGATGAACTACGTGGCTCACATCGTCGTGATCTTAGGTTTCCTCTTGCTGCAAGGGTGTGAGGCTCTGCAACAACCTGTTTCCTGCAACTCTGATCTTGATTGCCCAAGCAATCAGGTTTGTTTGGCATCAGAGTGTCTGCCGAAGGCTTTCGCCGAATGCGGAGATGAAGATTCCGACGGTGTCTGCGATGATTATGATATTTGCGCTCAAGGCGATGACAGCAGCGATTTAGATTCAGACGGGAATCCAGATGAGTGTGATCCGTGCCCGTTTGACTATCCTAACGATAGCGACGGTGATGGTGTCTGTGAAAGCTCGGATGTGTGCGCCGGGGGTGATGATAATGCCGATGCCGATGCGGATGGCGTAGCTGACGCATGCGATGTTTGTGAGGGTTTTCCAGACGGAGCCGACGTTGATGGTGACGGTATCCCCGATGGCTGCGACCGCTGTCCACAGTCAACTTCTGGCGATTCTGATAGCGATGGTGTGTGTGATGATGAAGATGTCTGTCCCGGATTCGACGACACGATAGATACCGACTCCGATGGCGTGCCTGACAGCTGTGACCTGTGCCCGGACGAGTTTACGAACGATAGCGATGGCGATGGCGTATGCAATGGCAGTGACATTTGCGCCGGATTTCCTGACAGCGAAGATGCAGACAGCGATGGAATCCCAGACGGATGCGATGAGTGCCCACAAGACGCGGCCGGTGACTCCGATGGTGATACGGTTTGCGACAGCGACGATAAATGTCCTGGCCAAGATGACTTGATTGGCGGCGATAGCGACGGCGATACCGTGCCAGACCTTTGCGATACCTGCAGCAGCGGCAGTGACCTCCTAGACAGCGACGACGACGGTTACCCAGATGCCTGTGATAAATGTCCCTTCGACCCCTGGAACGACAGCGACCTCGATGATGTGTGCGACTCTGTCGATATCTGCCTCAATGGTGATGATAATCTCGATACCGACGGCGATGGCTTACCAAATGCGTGTGATGCATGCCCACTGGACTCCCCGGATGATCTAGATGGCGACGGTAATTGCGACTCTGATGATATTTGTTTTGGGGACGATGCCACCGGCGATAGCGACAACGATGGTACCTGCAACAGCGACGATGATGACGATGACAACGACAACTGTTTAGATATCAATGACCCTGCGCCTACTGTTTTCAGTGCTGACGGTGATGGTGATGGATCAGGTCTCGATTGCGATGCATGTGTAGGTCAAAATAGCACGGGTGATACCGATTCCGACGGTACTTGCAATGACCAAGATGGCGATGACGATAACGATGGCTGCGCCGATGGTGATGACTCTGCACCGCTTGTCTTTAGCCTGGACAGCGATTCTGATGGAGATGCCAACGATTGTGATATCTGCCCACTGGCCAACCCCAACGACAGCGATAACGATGGGATTTGTGAGAACGAGGATGTTTGCGCTGGTCAGGATTCTTCTGGTGATACTGATAATGACGGCACCTGTAACAACCTCGATTTAGATGACGACAACGATGGCTGCCCAGATAGTATTGATGCTGCCTCGCAGCTTGCCAGCAGTGATACCGATGGTGATGGCATTGCTGAAGATTGCGACGACTGCTTAGGCGACGACCTTTCAGGCGACAACGACAACGATGATTTTTGCAATGATGTCGATGACGATGACGACAACGATGGTTGCAACGATGATGAGGATTTAAATCCGCTAACAGCCAGCAGTGATACCGATGGCGACGGTATTTCTGAGGATTGTGATTTGTGTGTGGGCCAGGATGACACCGGTGACAGCGACAACGATGGCACCTGCAACAATCTTGATAACGACGATGACAACGACAACTGCGTTGATGCGCTCGATCCCAATCCGCTTATCTTCCAAGGTGACTCCGATAACGACGGGACGCCCGATGACTGCGATAATGGATTTACGGTTTTTGCAGAGGACTTTGAAACGGGTGCTACTGCATGGACCACAACGAGCTCTCAGAACGATGAGCCGATGGTCTGGGCAGCATCTAATGAGCGTACCTATAATGGCAGCACCTCTTGGCGCTTGTCTTACCCTGCGAATTCGGCTGAAGACCTGATGCAGAGTGGTACAGCACAGTTTCAGCGCAGTGCGGTGACTCTTCCTGCGGTGAACTCGAATCAAAAATTGACACTTGTTTACCGTCAATTCTTCGATTTCGACCGAGAAGATACGAGCACATGTTTTCCGACGAGCAACAATATCCCTGCGAACACCAATGGGGATGGCGGGGTGGTGACACTCACGTCGGTTGGCAACCAAGAGATCTTGTCGCCCGCACGCGGTTATTCGGAGCAGCTGGTCGATATTTTTTCGGTGACAGGTAACGGCAATATCTGCCAAGACCATCCTGACACATCTATGTTTGGAAGCCGGTCCAAAGGCTTTGCCAATGGAAGTTTTGACTTGGTAACGCTGGACGTCAGCGCCTATGCGGGTCAGAGCATTCAGGTCGGGCTTAAAGGGATCTGGGATTGCGGCAATTGTTTTTGGTCAACGGATGAGGACGCCGAAGGCTGGTACATCGATGACATGGAGCTGGTTAGAACCACCTGCGGCAACAATGTTGTAGAGCTCGGTGAAGCTTGTGACGATGGCAACACCCAAAACGGTGATGGATGCTCTTCGGATTGTAAGAAGCGACCCGTGCTTCCTTGGCTGGGCAGCGACTCCGGCACATTGGTGAGTGATAAGCTTTGCCCGTCGGGAAGCCTCGGGGTTGGCTTTGCTGCCGGCTACAATGGGAACCAGCTTGAAGATGCGTGTTTGATTTGCCGTGCGGTCGGAGATAGCGGTCTTGGAGCCACAATCTATGCCGCCACGACTGGGAACCAGTGCCAAATTGCGAATGAGGTCCGCTGTGATGTAGAGGTCGATGGTACCGCGCTGGACTCCGTCGCTGTTTCAGCCACCGTTTGGTTTAACGACAATCAGCGCGTGGCCGGCTTGGCGCTTGGGTGCCAAAGCTTGGCAGCAGTTGGAACCGACTGGGGGACACACTCAGAGGTGGGCGGTCCCAAGCCAGGTGCGACTTCTTCTCTTCAAGATCAATGCGATAGCGATCAAGCCTTAGGTGGCTTTTCGGCCAGCTTAGATGGGTCTGCGCTTACTGGTTTTCAATTTACCTGTACCGGCGCCTGTTCAGAAGATGACGAAGCCGATGAATGCGGTGTGTGTGGCGGCAGCGGGGCTCCCACTTGGTATCAAGATGTCGATGGGGATGGCCTGGGCGTTTCGGGCACAACCTTAACTGCCTGCACTCAGCCCGGCGGTTATGCCGCGGTTGACGGTGATCCTCAGCCAAACTGCACGACCAATGATGAAGATGTTTGCGGCGTGTGTGCGGGGCCTGGCTTACTCACTTGGTACCGAGACATTGATAGCGACGGTTTGGGCGATCCGGCTGATTCCACCATGGCCTGTACTGCTTCCTTAGGTTACGTGAGCAACAGCTCTGATCCCGAGCCAAACTGTGTGAGCAATGACACCGATGTTTGCGGTGTATGCGGTGGGGCTGGTTTACTCACTTGGTACCGAGATCTCGACAGCGATGGTTTGGGCGATGTCGGAGATACCACAGCAGCTTGCACTGAGCCTCTAGGTTATGTGAGCAACAGCTCTGATTCAGAACCGAATTGCGCGAGCAATGATACGGATGCTTGCGGTGTATGTGCTGGTTCTGGACCTACCACATGGTACGCAGATGCAGATGGAGATGGTGCAGGAGATTCTGGGTCAACCACTGCAGCGTGTAGTCAACCTACGGGTTATGTGGCCAATGATTCCGATCCATGCCCGGCGGATAATCCAGACGACATCGACGGAGATGGAATTTGCAACAGCGATGACCCCGACCAAGATGGTGATGGCTGTGCCGATGTTTTTGATCCGGCGCCAACGGTTGCGGCGGCGGCTTATGATTACGAGACACATATCGAGCCAGTGTTAACGAATGCGCCTTATTCCTGCACGGGTTGTCATAGCAGCGATGCTTCTTGGAGCGGCTATATCAATTTAAGTATTGGCAGTGGTTATGACGAATTGATGGGTGGCGGCTCTCAAGATAATTCGGTTTGTGCCGGTACGAGCTACTCGGAGCGAGTCTCACCCGGTAACCCCGCGGATAGCTTTTTCTACCGCAAGGTGGCCGGTACGCATGATTGCGGTGACCAGATGCCTCAGGGATGCAGCGATGGGGTCGATTGCGTAAGCGATGACGACTTGGCATTGATTTACATGTGGATCTGCCAGGGCGCGCTGGAAAACTAAGTAATCTTAGCCAAATTTAGCCCATGAATAATTATTATTTACGAATTAATGACCATTAAAGTTCAGCGAGACCTCGACTTTTAGAATTATCGTCCCTAGCTTGTGACGCGGGGTGTTAACCTGGAGGTTCGTGTGAGCAAGCGTTATGGATTGAATATTGGTGTAAGCGGAATCGGTGTTTATGTGCCGCCGCTACGGGTCAATTTGGAATCTTGGTGTGAGTGGACCGGTGCAAGTTGGCCAAAGACGAAGGCCGTGGTTGGCAAGAGCTTCCGCATGCCGGAGACGTCCGAGAGTATTTACACCATGGCGGCTACCGCTGTGCTCCGACTGATTCTCGATAACGACATAGACCCCGCCCAAATTGGCTTTCTCGGCTTTGGAACGGAGTCGAGCACCGATAACGCCATTGGAACCCCCATCATCAAGGGCATGGTGAACCAAGCGCTTCGTGAGCTCGGTAAACCTGAGCTTGCTCGCCAATGTGAAGTACCAGAATTCAAGCAGGCATGTCTCGGCGGTATTTACGCTTTGAAAGCAGCCCTTCGCTGGACAGCTCTAGACGGTCGAGGTCGCCAAGCCATTGTGGTGAGTGCAGACACGGCTGAGTATGCTCGTGGAAGCTCTGGTGAACCCACTCAAGGTGCGGGTGCCGTAGCGATGTGGGTGGAAGAGAATCCCAAGCTATTTGAGGTGGACCTCCTCAATGCGGGTAGCGCGTCAGACTACCGCGGCGTGGATTTTCGAAAACCGTTTCAGCGACACTTTATGGATTCCTATACGGAGTCGACGCAGCGCTTGCATGACTTCCCTGTGTTCAGCGGA
>JABJBS010000282.1 GCA_018668695.1 Deltaproteobacteria bacterium | reverse complement strand
TAGAGCGTGCAAAGGCGAGCACCATCCTTAAAGGAGAAATTGCTCTTAAAGACGATAAAGCAGGTCGTCACCTAAAAAATGCGGCTCGCGTTGATAAAGCGCAACGGGTGGCCGAACTCTCCAAAGCCTTAGGCACCTTGGTGGAGCGCGCGGCACTGAATGCTGAACTTCGCATCGTCGATCTTCGCGGCATCGGTGCTCCTGGCCAATATTCACACGCCGATGTGGTTGCTGCTTTTGAAGCTGCGTTGGATGCGTTGAAGGTTGGTGTGATGGCCACTGGGGCCCACGATTCTGAGTTTAGAACCTCCTTGATTGCTGGTTTGAAAAAGCGCGGCTACACCGTCCTCGAAGATGGCAGCGATCCAAGCCTCGACATCTTACTCAAGGCGAAAATCACTGTTGAAGATGGTGGTAAGGGCAGCGGCAAAGCCTCGAAGATTCATTTTGCTCGGGCAGTCATCGAAATTGAAGTGACCAACGTGCAGGCGAAGAAGGTCATCGGCGCTTTTACGGAAACGCGAAAAGATGGCAGCCGTAACTTTGCTGAGGCTGCTCGCCAAGCCGTGCGGCGGTTGGTGAAGAAGATTACAATGAAGGTAAGTCCGAAAATCGATTCCGCAATGAAGGGTCTTTGATTACTGAGGATAAAGCCCATTTTGAGGAACGTACTCGGTAATCTCCGTGGGAAACCCAGGAAATCCCTGGGTTGCTTCGGCTTCGCTCTCATTGACAAGCGCTCTAAAACCATCGTCAAAGACAATCAGTACACTGTAAGACGAGTTAAACGACGGAGGACTCTGGGTTGTGAGACCTTGCAAGAGCCCGCCTTGTGTCTTTTCTCGAATCACGCTCAGGTAACTTCCTTCACTCCAAGTGATCACGGCCGTTGCATCGACGGCGAGTGGCTCGGAGAATTGATTCTGCCCCGTATTACTAAACGCACCATCTGAGTGGGTGTAGATTTCAAGAAGTTCAAACTGGCTCAAATTCCAAACCAGGATAGGCCCTTGGTAGGGCGCCGACATAAGAGCCTCACCTCGCGGGTCGCCGCATGCCGTGGTGAGGAGGCAGAACAATGCGGCAGCTAGCCCTGATATTTGGTATTTCAAAACGTGACTCCTGCGGCAAATTGCATGGTCCATGACGATAGGCTTGTGGATTCTACGAAGGCACGCTGACGTTCGCACCGGTTGATGGTCATGTCGCAAACAGTTGGCCCCATAAACTCAATGGGACTATCGAATTCAAATGATTGGTAGACTTCGTAATTAAACATGGCTCGCATGGACAGGTGGAGTTTGGGAAACACAATCCCAAGGGTGCTGCCCAAGGCTGCGGATTGAATAAACTCGAATTTCTCGCGCTTACCTTGCTTGAGCGTTCCTAATGATGCCGCGATGCTGCGCCACTCCATCATGTTGCTTCCTGCGGTTCCTGAGAAAAAGAGTTGCACGTTGGGGGTGCCAGCAACAACACTGAAGCCCATTCTAAGACCGGCGACGATGCTCTGCATTTCGAGCCGGTAAGTGTTGGGCAGTCCACAGGGAATGGGTGTAGCAACGCCGTTTTCTATCAGTGTGCAATCGGCACCAATGTCTGTACCGATGGCTGTTCCGATTTGGGGAACGTTCTCATAAAAATCGGTGATATCGATGGATTGGTCGAGAAATCCGACGACCGGATACCAGTAGAAGCCTGTGGTTTTCGGAGCATCATAAAGGGTCACGCGGTAGCCTTGATGAAGAGCTTTACCATTGGCCACTTCGACGTCGTTTCCATCCTCCTCTTTGATACTGGAGGTGACAGTTGCCCGCCCAGTGAAGTAGGCACCTTCAACCCCGCCAAGGGCGGCAAGCCCTTTCACGAGGAAGCTCTCGTAAACAATGGGTTCTGGTTCGTAAATGATACGAAACCGGTTTTTGTCGTTCTTAACCTTTTCCTTAAGCGTTGCTGATTGGGTGAGCTCAGTGGGTTGTGCAGGAAGAGGGGGCGGCGGGTAAGAGCTAAGAGGTCTTGCCGCTGGATCTTTGAGGAAAATATCTGTTTGAGCGGCTTCTTCAATGAAGAGGTCGTCAGGTGCTTTGAGCTGCTTAGTGCGAGTTCTCTCGGCATGATGAATACGCTTTTTACGACTGATATCGAGCATCATATTCTTAAATATTTGAGCGTAAGAGAGCTTCAGGGCATCTTCAATGGGCCCTGCGCGGTACCAGCTGTATATAAACATCGAGAAATCTTCCTCAGCCATCGCGATATGCTCGGTTTGCAAAACATTGTCCCGGTCATAAACCCTGAGGGATCCTGCCACCTTTACCGATCCCCATTCTGGGTTGAAGAATCCGCCGATAAGAAAGGGAGCAAATGGGAGATTGACCAAATCCATGACCACGGTTCGATAGTGTTTACGCCGAACGTTAAGAGCTAACTCAAAGGTGAGGTCAGAGTCTTTAGACTCGGGGCCCAGTTCGAAGTGTGCCTGGAGGTAGCCTTTAAAGCGATGTTCCAGCTTCTTAAGATCTTTCAATCTGTCTTTACCGGTTTGGCCCGTAAACTTAATGGAAGCAAGCTTCCAGCTTTGACCCTCAAGCTCTTGGCTCTTGGCTATCTGAGGCGCAGGGACCGGTGGAGCCACGACATGGTGCGTGCAGGCTGAACTCAGTGAGCACAGCATTCCAAAGAGAGTTGATTGGACCCATTTGTTCAAAGGATTCATCTCCGGAGGCCAGGATCCGTTGCGAGCCCTTTCAGACGAACGGGCACTGATGTTTATTCATCGCACGTAATCTGTATCGCATATTTTACGCCAGTTAGAATACTTGTGTTCCAAATCTAATTGTTTGAAACTCAAGGTGTGGAAGACAATATCGCGATAACACTCTTTACCCCAATGGTCTTGGGGTTGATCATGTTTGGGATGGGCTTGGGCCTTACGGTTCCCGATTTTACCCGAATATTTCAATATCCAAAAGCAGCCTTGGTGGGTATCAGTGGTCAACTGCTGGCATTACCGTGCCTGGGGTTTTTGGTCGCTACGGCTCTCGATTTGGAGCCAGAGCTTGCCGTCGGGCTCATGATTCTCACATTTTGCCCCGGTGGAGTGATGTCCAATGTGATGAGTCATTTGGCGAAGGCCGATACCGCTCTCTCAGTCACGTTGACCACAGTCACAAGTTTTATCACTCCCTGGACCACCCCCCTTTTGGTGAATGTAACGCTAATCTATTTTATGGGTAACCAAGATCAGGTGCAGCTCCCTTTGTGGGGGACTCTGCTCAAAATGATTATGATCACGGTGGTACCTATTTCCCTGGGCATGGTTGTACGCAGCCGCTGGCCAGATTTTGCAATCCGCGCAGATAAGTGGGTGGGCGTTCTGGGTGTCTTTTTCCTAACGGTGGTGATGGCGGGAATTACCTGGAAAGAGCGCAACAACCTGGCCGACCTGATGGCAACAGCGGGAGGAGCGACCTTACTCTTGTGCATGGTGAGTTATGCATACGGAATCTTCTCGGCGCGGGCGGCGGGTTTGTCGATACGACAGATGAGTTCGGTTTGTATCGAGGTTGGCATGCAAAACAGTGCCTTGGCGATGGTTATCTCGCTTAGCTTTTTAGAGAATTCTAGAATGGCTATCCCGCCGATGGTTTACAGCATTATGATGTTTGGCGTTGGGTGGATTTTAGTGGCGATATTTTATCGTCTAAACACGAACCCCCAGCTGGTCTCGGAAGAGACAAACTAGCCCCTTAAAACATCGACCCAGTAGCTGGGTTTTTGGCGAACGGTTTCAGATTCAACAACACGGGCCAATCTAAGAAGCGTGGACTCTTCCCAAGGGCGCCCCATAATTTGGAGGCCGATGGGTTTATCGCGGCTATCGTAACCGGCGGGTACACTGATGCCCGGTAATCCAAGTAGGTTGCCGAGGGGTGCAAAGCGCATGATGTCCATAAGCTGTCCTACATCTGAGATACCGTTCTCAAGGGCCGCTGCCGGGATATTGGGTGCAGTGCATCCCGTTGTTGGGCTCACCACCACATCAACAGACTCAAATATTTTCTTAAAGTCGTTAAGGGCTCGGGTGCGAACGCGCTGCGCTGTAACATAGTCGGCGCTGGTGAACTTTTGAGCCAGAGCCATGTTCATACGAACATCAAGACCAAATTTCTCTTTTTGAGACGGATAATAGGGTGTTATTGCTGAACGCATTTCGCTTGCAATAGTAACGGAGTGGGCCACGCGTATGGCTTCAAGGTTAAGAATCTCAATTTGGACAACGCTGGCTCCGCGGGATTTTAGAAGCTCAACGGCGCGGTCACAGGCTTCGACCGATTCACGGTCGGCATGTTCAAACCAGGCGCGGTACATACCTATTCGGATGCCAGTTAAATCACCGTTGTTTATTTCTTCAAGATCAACTTCGGGCTGACTTTGAGTCATAGGATCGAGTTCATCTGGACCTGCCATAATAGCGTAGGCAAGTGCAGTGTCGTAGACCGTCGCTGCAATGGGACCCACATGTGCGACCGACCAGCATAATGGTGCTGCGCCGTGTTCGCTTACACGTCCATAGGTTGCTTTGAGCCCAACGCCTCCACAAAAAGAAGCGGGGATTCGGATAGAGCCACCACCATCAGCACCAACGGATATCGGGCAGAAACCTGCGGCCACGGAGGCCGCTGAGCCACTGGATGAACCACCGGTGTAAGAGCCGGTGTGGTAGGGGTTTCGAGGTACTCCATGATGCAGGTTTAGGCCCGTCACGCCCATTCCGATTTCATGCATGTTGGCTTTACCAATCAGGAGTGCCCCCGCCGCGCGAAGTCGTGCAACTGGTGTGGCGTCTTGGGTGGCTGGGGTCTTACCGAGAAAGGAAGTTCCCACGGTGGTGCCATGTCCAATTTGGTCCAGCTCGGCTTTTACACTCACTGGAACCCCGTCGAGCAGGCTTAGGGGTTTGCCCGCTTTCCAGCGTTCGGTGGAGGCTTCTGCTTGCATAACGACGTCTTGATGATTGATCTGAATCACGGCCCGAAGAGCGGGCTTGGCTTGATTCGATTTTTCGATAGCTGCGAGAACCCGCCGGGCCACTTCAGTCGGGGTGGTGTCGCCGTTTTGGTAAGCCTTGTAAAAATCTGCACTGGTGTTGAATTGAAAGCCGCCCTCAGGCTGCTGGCTTTCAGGCAGCTTACTGAGATCGACCGCCTTCGCGTCTGCATTGGGGGATGAAGGGTGCCTCGGAAAGGTGGTTGGAACCTCGTCGAGTTCAATTTCACGAAGCAGGAGTATTCCCGCATCTTTGATAAGCTTGGGTGCGATAAGATTTCCTGTGGCAGTGAATTCGATAAGTTTGGTCGTGAGCGTGAGTGGTGCTCCCGAGAGTATCGGTAATTTCACATCTTTTAGATCATAGGCCATGGTATATCTCCTTCTGCTGCTTCGCACTCATATCGTGAAGAGGGACGTTGGCAAAGTGATCTAAGCCGTGATAGCCCACCGGTGATTGGAAGAATGCATGTTTTCGATACTATTTTTGCTCTTTGTCGGCGTACCGCTTGTTGAACTTTGGCTCCTATTACAGGTGGGCGAACGAATGGGTGCTTTTCCAACACTTGCCTTGGTTATAGGCACGGGCATAGTTGGAGCTAATCTTGCTCGCCGCGAGGGTATGCGAACCATTGAAAAAGTGAATAAGGCGATGGCTGCAGGCGAGATGCCTCAGGAAGCTTTATTGGATGGCTTGGCGATTTTCTTGGGTGGCGCGATGTTACTCACCCCTGGGATTCTTACAGATATTTTGGGCTTCTCTTTGTTGTTTCCACTGACTCGGCCGCTTTTGCTCGCCATGGTTTCAGGCTGGATCGCAAAGAAGATGCAGTCTGGACATGCTTCGGTCACGTTTCATCACAACGGATTTGGTCCAATGTCATCGCAAATGGGCGAAAAGCCCAATCATCCTTCGGAAGAGAAAATATACGACCAGTCCTGGGACGAAGAGCCGCCAGCCTAACGTTCAGTGTTCGGAAATTCTAGTTCTACGTTGACGATGGCTCGGCTTTCCATCACGTTGCCTCGGCGCGTATCACCGGAGCGCTGATTTTCTAGGTCACTTTCTGTGAACTGGTCAGGGCTTTGGAGTGAATTTCGGCTGGCCGCACGGGCTCGTTGCTCCACCCAGCTACCACTTCGAATATCACGGAAGCCTTGTACCATGCTCGATGCGGACCCGTTGATTGCATACCGTAGGTTTGCGATAGCCTGTGCGGGCAACGTCCGGGTTGTAGAGGTTCCGTCGTTTCCTAAAGATGCGGATGCGCCGCGCCCACTGAGCAATTGTTCGCCGCCATTGGCTTGAGTGACAGCTATCGCCCCATGATCGATTACGAATGTTGTGCTTTTGGTGGATGTTTCCGTCCAAAAGGCTGTACCCCGAACACCGGCAGCTGCGTGTTGCGTCGTGATTTCAAAGTGGGAGTCTCGTCCCAGCAGTTTCATAATTCGAGCCCACATTTTGCCGGTGATGAGTTTTACTTTTTCTTTACGCCGGCCGGCTGTTTGCCCGTGGACCAATTCAGAGATTTCAATTTGAGTTTTACCTGCGAGCCTGATCATTGAGCCGCTCTTGAAGCGAAGGCTGAGCGAGCTATTGGCACCCGTGGTGACTGTTGCTCTCTCGGGAATCTGGTCGAAACGTTTGACCACGGTAATCATACCATCGACTTCGTACGTGACGGTTCCATCTACGGCGATAGCGTTAGCGGGAGCACTCATAGAGAGTGCGGTAATAAATAAAGCTAATGTAGTCATTAGTCGTACCAAAAACGAACGCCCAGTGTGAACTGGTGCCGGTTGTAATCTCTTTGCTCTATATTAGAACGGTTTCGTGTGTATGCATATTCACTGTGGAGGTCACAAATCGGTAAATTCCATGTGATTCCTCCCTGAACGAAGAATGTTGATTCATCTAAGACGTTGGGGATATCGCGGATAGCGAAGTCTGCCAGGGAGAAAACAGTAAACGGGGCCTGAAAGCGGTATTCTATGTAGAGTACTGAACTCGCCTCTATAAATCCCACTTCTAAGGTGGCGGGGTCTACTTCAGCACTATCGTAGTCGGCGAGGTTGTAACGAACTCTTGCATCGATGGAGAGCGTGAATCTTCCCATCGTTAAACTGTCTCGTATGGCCAGCCGGGCGGTTACGTCCGTTGCTTGATCTGTGATTTGGCGTACATCCGAACCAGCAGAAATCTGTAACCTATTCGATGGTGAGAGCTGGTACTGGGCTGATGCAGTGGCGCGAATTTTTCGTTGGTAGTGATTCGAGAATAAATCGGTGAAGAGCTCTTGGTATTGTAGGTGAAGCTCTGAGCGAACAGGGCCGAGAAAAATACCGCCGATTCCGGTTAAGCCGACGGTGGTGGGCATGATCGCCTTAAATTTATCAAATTGCCCAACGCTCTGCTGCGTCCGTAAATGCGCAACAATGCTAAACGGGCGCGAACGGCCGAGGTGTTGAACGCCGGCGCTGAGCGAGATCGCGCTGACTGCACTGGTGCCCCCACTGGAGAGACGACCCGGAGTGGTATTGTCTAAGGTGTTGTCGAGACGAGGGTTGCTGTCAAAACCAATGGAGAGATCACCCCGTACGAGAGGGCTCCAAAGCGTAGGAGGTGCCGGTAAGGCAGCGCCAGATTCGACCGCTTTTTGAAGCTCGAGGGCTTTTGGCCATTCTGGGTGACGGGTAAGAAGCTCGGTGACTTGGCGTTGTGCTTGGTCTTTGTCCTTTATGCGCCAATAAGCTTCGGCGAGTTCTAGTCTGGAGTCGTCATCATAGGGATCGAGTTCTAGTAACTGGGTGAAGTAGCCGATGGCTGCCCGGTAATCCTGACTTTCCATTTCCAGGAGAGCTAAAGCGAGTAGAGACTCGATATCACGTGCATCGCTGGCAAGGCGCTCGGTCAAGAGTTCGCGTGCATGACCGTCATGTCCGCGCTCTAAAGAAATGCGCACTTCGTCCATTGAGCTGGCGCCAGCGGTAAGTGTGCCGATAAGGACAAGAGTATGAAGCAACATAACTAATGTTGTACCCTCTTTAGGTACCTGAATTCAAAGAAGGTTTTGAGTTTTTATGGCCGCGGAGTGATTTTTGCTGCGCGAGCGGCCCGAGAAGAGATTGAAACCGCCTACAAAGAGGATTTCTGAGGTTGCGGGGCCTTTGGGCACTTGATACCAAGTGCGAGATTCAAGGTGTTGGGCCTTGAAAAAGCGGACGATGACACGCAGTTTAAGTTCAGATCACACGAGGCGACGATGAAGACAACCACTGGAAAAAAAGCACCGAAAAAAACGCTCAGCAAAGCAAAAGTGAAAGCTAAGCCTAAAGGCTCGGCATCGCATGATCAGCCAAACCCTCCAAAGTTCGTGAATTTCATGCTTCAGGGTTGGAAAGAGCCAAAGCAGGTACTCCCAAAAACAATCAAAGCAGCGGCATCTCATAAGGAGCGTCGGCAAGGCGTTTCGGCGGCATTCAAGAACCAATTCGTGATTGTTCCAACTGGCCACGAGAAGGTTAGAGCCAACGATACCAACTATCGTTTTCGTCCCGACACTTCATTTTATTACCTCACGGGCAATGATGAGGCGGATTGTGTTTTGGTTCTGGTTCCTAAGAAAGGTGGCCACGAGCATGTGCTTTTTGTCGAGCCTAACCCGGGACGTTCTGAGCCAACATTTTTCACAGACCGACACAAAGGTGAGCTTTGGGTAGGCCCGCGTTTGGGTGTTCCAGAGAGTCAGCACAAGTATGGCATCGATCGCTGTGAAGCATTGGCTAAACTTCCTGAGCTTCTGGCGTCACTGAAGAAAAAGAAAAATGATTTTGTTCTTCTACGAGGCGTAGATGCAGACGTTGACCGCGTGTTGCCTAAGCAGGCTAAGAAAGATTTGGAACTCGCTCAGGTTATTTCTGAGATGCGACTTTACAAAGATGCCGGCGAGATCGCGATTCTCAAGAAGGCTTGTAAAGTTACGCGCCGCGGATTTGACGATGTTGCTCGCTGCTTGAAAACAGCTAAAAACGAGCGAGAAGTTGAAGGTGTTTTCAATATGCGCGCTCGGTTGGAAGGCAACGATGTTGGTTACAACGTGATTGCGGCTGCTGGTGCCAACGCATGTATTTTACACTGGGGCCGCAACGACGGAGCCATCAAGAAAAATGATTTGGTTCTTCTGGATGCAGGCATCGAGCTTGAAGATCTCTACACCGCAGACATAACCCGTACGATTCCTGCCAGCGGAAAATTTACGAAGCCTCAGCGCGAAATTTATGACTTGGTTCGTGCTGCTCAGGTGGCTGCGATTGAAGCCGTCCAACCTGGAAACGATTTCCTTGAGCCGCATCGAGCAGCAATGCGCGTTTTGGCTGAAGGATTGGGCGAGCTTGGCTTGCTTCCTTGCCCGGTTGAAGAAGCGCTATTGCCTGAGAATCAATTCTACAAGCGCTACACATTGCACGGAACCAGCCACATGTTGGGGATGGACGTTCATGATTGTGCGCATGCTCGAAACGAAGTTTATCGTCATGGTCCGCTTCAGGCCGGTATGGTTTTGACGATTGAGCCAGGTCTCTATTTTCAGCTCGATGATTTAACAGTACCGAAAAAGTACCGTGGTATCGGTGTTCGAATTGAAGATGACGTACTGGTTACCGCAAAGGGCCACAAAGTCCTCTCTGACGTTCCACGTGATTCCGCTGATGTAGAAGCCTGGATGGCTGAACTCTGGGCTGAGTAAGCTTGATGGGTTACGCACTGGTTACGGGAGCAGGGATTCGGGTTGGCCGAGCAGTGGCGCTTGGTCTTGCGCAGGCAGGTTTCGATCTGGTCTTGCATGCCAATCGTTCACGCGAAGCCCTGGATGCTGTCGCCGATGAATGCCGCGATTTAGGGAGTGAGGTTTTGGTGGCGCCAGCTGACTTGAGCCTCCGAGTCTCCCGAACTGAGTGGCTAGATAATATTTTTTCGCAGATTAAGACGCTCGATGTTTTGGTAAACAACGCAGCGATTTATGAGTCGTTGCCCTTAAACCAAATTGATTATGCGGCTTGGGATAAAATGTTGGCGCTCAATTTAGAAGCTCCCTTTTTCATTACTCAAGGTCTGCTCCCATTACTTAAAAAGGGCAGCAGTGCTTCAATCATCAATATTACAGACAGTGGTTTGGATTGGCCGGACTCGGAGTACGCTCACTACTTTGCGTCAAAAGCTGGCCTCGCGATGCTTACCAGAGTTTTGGCCATCGAGCTTGCACCTGAAATACGGGTGAACAGCGTAGCGCCGGGGACCGTTGCTTTTCCTCCGGGATTTTCTGACGATGCCAAGCACGCCATTCTTAAAGATATCCCAATGGGCCGTGTAGGGTCTCCTGAGGATATTGCAAAGGCAGTCGGTTATTTGGTGAGTGAGGGATCATACGTGACCGGGCAAAGTCTTGCGGTCGACGGAGGAAGAAATACGCAATGACGCATCCTGCAGATTCGGTGAGGCTCCGTGGATTTAGAGCCGAGTGCATCGTGGGTATTTATCCTGCTGAACGTAAGAAGGAGCAGTGGGTAGAACTCGATTTAAGTCTTCATCTCGATACACGTCGGGCGGGTAGAACGGGTGCGTTGGATGCATCCATTGATTACGCAAGACTGTGCGGTGAAATTAGATTCCTGCTCAAAGCATGCCGCTTTAAACTTCTTGAGGAAGCCGCTGAGGCAATTTGTGCTTATGTTTTGGCCGAGCCAACAGGTGATGGACAACGTTGCAGTGTGGACGCCGTGACCTTAGAACTCACGAAGCCTGCCGCGTTGGGTGATATTGCGATGCCGTCGGTACGTGTTTATCGTGAAGCTTCAGAGTATTGCCCTGAGGTCGAGACCCAAGATTTTGGGCGCGTCGACATCATTGCAGAAGGTAAGGGTTTCGGAATCTATCGATTACGGATTGCTCCGGGAGCTGCGATTAAGACCCATGTACACCGAGTGATGTGTGAGCATGAATTGGTTCTGGGAGACGGGCTCTTACTGCAAAATAAACCCGTAGGAGCAGGCTGGGCACATTGTTGGCCTCTCAATTTCCCGCATCGGTACGACAATCCAACGGATCAGGAACAGACGATTCTCTGCGTGGACAAGCCGCCTTTCATTCCAGATGATGAAGTGGCCGTAGACGAACCTCTTGGTGATTTAAAAGAGGCAGCTCCCGAATTCTATTATCCTTTGGAGTCTGTGACATGACCGCTTTTGCTCCTTGGAAAGAACAGAAAATTGTTGTGACGGGAGCAACTTCAGGTATCGGTAAGATGATTACCGAGATCTTACTTGAACGCGGGGCCACGGTATTTGGTGTTGGTCGTAACCTCGACAAACTCCATAATCTTGCGAAGCATTACCCCAAGCGGCTTACGACCTATCAAGCGGATTTATCTGATTTAGAGGTTACTCGCGGTTTGATGCGCGTTGCCTGCGATAGCATGGGCCAGGTGACTGGTTTATTCGCGGTGGCAGGTGGGATTGAGCACCAGCTCTTTGGTGCGATTGATGACGCTGCATGGCTTCGGCAAATGAACTTGAATCTTCGGGTCCCCACTATTTTGTTGGAAGAGTCATTGAAGGTTGTGAATGCCAATGCGAGTGCTGTGATTCTTGGCTCCACTCTTGGCGAGCATCCTATCGCCACAAGCACGGCCTACAGTGCAGCCAAGGCGGGCTTGGAGGCGGTGGTGAAGGTCGCCGCGGTAGCCGGTGCAAAAGAGGGGCTGAGAGTGAACTTACTTCACCCAGGTGTGGTCGATACTCCGATGATTCGCAGCACAGAGCGCCCAGACGACTTAGGGGAAGAAGAACGGATTCAAGCGCTTGCTTGCCTTCATCTTCTCGGGCGGGTTGCACAGCCTCGTGAAGTGGCTGAGGTCGCTATTGATATTCTCAAGTGGACTTTTGCCACCGGCAGCATCGTCACAGTCGATGGTGGACTCTCAATTCAATCTTAAGGTGATGCACAAATGGCTAAAAAAATTCGCGCCGACCATCTTCGAGAAAGCCCTTTTACGCTCGCGTTGTCAGCTGGTTTCTTTGGCTTCTTTGCGCACACTGGTTTTTTAAGAGCCTTAGAAGATGAAGATCTGCGCCCGCACCGTGTGGTTGGGGCGAGCGCAGGTGCGTTGGCCGGAGGGTTGTGGGCAGCAGGTATGCCCGCGCAAGATCTCGAGAAAGAGTTGATTGAGCTGCGCCGCGAGGACTTTTGGGATCCAGGGCTTCCGATGGGCGGCTTTTTAAAGGGTCGTAAGTTCGACAAGAGATTGCGTGGTTTTCTTGCAGGTTTGGATGTTGATGATCTCCAAGATTGTCCCATCTCTTTTTCACCCGTGGTTTATGAGGTGGTGCGGCGTGAGACGCGTGCGCTTCGCCGAGGGGATATCGTATCTGCCATTCGGGCATCTTGCGCGGTGCCCATGATGTTTCGACCCGTACGAATGGGTTTAAACCTGTACGTAGATGGGGGCCTTTATGATCGAGCAGCGGTGAGCGCTTTGATGCCAGGCGAGTCGACCATCATGCACTATCTCCCAGCCAAAAGTCCGTGGTCAGGCGTCATCCACCGTGATGCGAAACCTGGCGTCGAGAGTCACCGGTGTTTGAGTATTCGCAGTCTCCCGAAGGTTAGCCCATTTCATCTCGATAGAGGCCCTGAAGCCTTAGAGCTGGCCTACCGTGAAGCCCGCCTTTGGCTCAACGAGCCTTTGAATTCCCTCTAATTTAGCGCCTTTTTTGGCCCAAGATCTGTTCAACGGTATGATTAGCGTTGTAACGGCATAAGCTCGTCGTTTGAGTTTCGAAAACAAAGGCAAGACGATGGACGACGAAGAAGAGCTCGAAGAAGGAGAAGAGGGAGCTGAGGAAGAAGAATCCTCCGGTTCTGGTTTCTCATTTTCATCCCCGAATATGACCGGTTTCGTACGGTACTTAGGTCATCTCTTACTCGCTTGCTCGGTGATGGGCCTCTATGTTGTGGGAACGCGTTACGAGTTGGGCGGCAGCCTTAAAGATACCTACCGAGTGAACAAGATTACCGGAGACGTTGAGATTGTTTCAGGTGGCGGAGCTGCGACCGGAACGTATCGAAGAGGCGTGTATTTCTTCCGCCCAGACCAACTTGAATCTTTGAAGAAAAAAGCCGGTAAGCAAAAGCGTGATTTGAATGAGGTCGTACGAGAAGCTGTG
>JABJBS010000281.1 GCA_018668695.1 Deltaproteobacteria bacterium | reverse complement strand
CGGATCATGAGCCTGCAAGAGCCAGAAAACAAAATGTCCAAGTCCGATAGCAACGAGAATGCATCGGTTAACCTAATGGACTCGCCCGATGTTATTCGCCGAAAGCTGAAGCGAGCCGTCACCGACTCAGGCAAAGATATTCGATACGATGAGAGTCGACCTGGCCTGGCCAACCTGCTGACGATTTATTCCGTCTTGAGTGGCGATAGCATCGCTCAAGTGGAAGCAAATTTTGAAGGCAAAATGTACTCAGCTCTCAAAGAAGAGCTTGGCGAACTCATGGTCGAAAGCCTCCGCCCTGTCCAAGAACGATATGCTCAGATTTCAGGCGATAAAAAATATCTAGAGGAGACGCTCGCACGCGGTGCCCAAAACTGTCAGCACCGCGCTCGCAAAACGCTCTCCAAAGTGTATAAAAAAGTTGGGCTTGTGCCCCCTGCTCGAATTAAGAACTAAGGAGTTACCATGGCTGAGTTCGAAACCATCCAAGTAGAAGTTGTAAATAAAGTGGCTTATGCCACCATGAATCGCCCCGAGAAGGCCAATGCGCTGAACGGAAAATTATGGTTCGAAATTGCCGATCTCGCAAAGTGGGCGGACTCTACACCTGAGGTCAGAGTTCTTGTTCTTCAAGGTGCCGGAAAACACTTCACCGCAGGAATTGACTTTGAACTCATCATGCAAGTCATGGGTGAAACGGCGCATCTCCCTGACGGTCACAAGCAAGAAGCTTTGCGTGGGAAAATCATAGATCTGCAATCGGCGTTCACGGCTTTGGAAAATTGCAGAAAGCCCGTTATCGCATCGATCAATGGCTCATGCATCGGCGGTGGCATCGACCTCATCACAGCTTGCGACATACGCTATGCCTGCAGCGATGCTAAATTCAGCGTCAAAGAAATCGATTTAGCCATTGTAGCCGACATCGGTACACTTCAGCGATTGCCTCCAATTGTAGGAGAAGGCATGGCGAGAGAACTGGCAATGACGGGTCGTAAATTTGATGCTGACGATGCCAAGTCGATGGGCCTCGTCACCAAGATCTTCGACGATGCTGATGCTCTCAAGAGTGGTGTGAAAGAGATCGCTGAACAGATTGCGTCGAAGTCCCCGCTGACCCAGCGCGGCATCAAGCATGTTATGAATCATTGCCGAGGTAAATCAGCGGCCGAGGGTCTCAATTACGTCGCGACCTGGAATGCCGCGATGCTCATATCAGCCGATGCTCAAGAAGCGATGGCTGCAATGATGCAAAAGCGCACCCCAGAGTTCAAAGACTAAGCTAAATTAGCGACGCTTCTGGCTCATGCCTTTGAAGTGAGCAACGAAGTCACTTGTATTGCGCAGTCGTCGTGCAAGCGTTGAAGACAATGTTCGGAAAAAATGAAATCCGAGTGTCGTGTCTTCGTTACAAATCTTCTCAAGATCCGCCTGCTTTAAACCAACCAAATGCGAAAGCTCTTGAGCCTCGATGGTTGCAGAGCGCGTATGATCGGTTGCTACCAATGCCATCTCACCGAAGTGTGAGCCACTGCCTAGAACAGCAATCTCTTCGTTGTCACCTTCATTGTTTAACTTAAGCACTTTTACGGTGCCCATCGCCAAAACGAAAACCTCGTCACCGGCATCACCGCTACGAAACAATTCTGTGCCAGGATTAAGCTGGTGCTGGCGTGCAATTGCGACCAATTTACCCAACTCTGCTTCTGGGAAGTCTTTGAACAATTGAGAATTCTTCAGTGCTTCGCGAATATCTACTGACATATCGATCTATCTCCGTCTTTGGCAGCGTTAATCCCGCTGCGTCATTAACGCACACCCACCACAAAGCAACCCAGAAATCAAGACTTCGCCCGCTGTCGAGAGCCAAAAAAGTCGATCTGATGCGCAATATAAACCAGGGTTCCTTCTTCGATCTGGCTGTGTCGCATACCGGCCCATTGCCACAAAAATGGCTGAGATATCTCAGAGCATTCGGAAAGCTCCGAATAGACTCCGTCCACGATAAAATGAAGAAAATAGGCTTCGTCCGCAGGATACTCGCCGCCCCGCCCGTGAACCACCCAGGACGATCCGCCGGACGCGTGAACTTCACCACCCGCGTCCCGAATAATGCCAAAGAGATGTCGACCGGTACGGCTATCACCGGAAGGCTTCCCATCGGTAATCCGGTTATCCATGCTCGCGTGGTATCGGCTCTCAATCTCCTGATCCAGCGCAACGTCAAAAACCGGCTCGAAGATAGTGTTTCCGTCGAAATGGATTGGGAAATAATACAACCCGCCTTCGGACAATAAAGCGAAAATCTGTCCAACCGCAGCCCGTGTATCTAGAATATCCAGTACTGCCTGGGCAATAACGAGGTCGTAAGATTCTGTATTTTCAGCTTGCTCGGACCAAGCTTCAAGTGACGACACCGTCAACCTCATCGTCAAAGTTCGACCGTTCCCATTCAATACAAATTCATGTTCGTTGGACCCGCACTCAAACTTGAAACCCAGTTCCTCAGCCCACCGCTCAACGCGAAAACGTGCGGCCTCAAAAAGTTTGTCTTGAATATCAATGGCCGTGTAATCGATATCAAAAGCGCCTTCCAGAATACCTCGGCGTAGCAACCGGGGTAACATGTTGCCTACACCACAGCCTACCTCAAGCACCCGTAAGGTCGGCCCTTTAAATTCTGCGACTGCCTCACCCAAAGCCACCATCGTGGTTACGTCGAGCGCACGGTCATCTACCGTCTCCTTCGACTCGAGATAGCGTTTAAAATCACTTGAAGCATCAAAGCTTTTCATCACATCGGTCATCCGCCAACCTTTAGCTCTGGAGAAAAAATTACAGGCTTCAACTTCCCAATGGTTTCCTGAGGCAATGTACCATCACCCCATGAATAATCATCACTGCTTAGAACGTGAGTTCTGGGAACGTACCAAGTGGTTAATTCGAACACTGCCGCACCCGGCACAAGCTCCGCAGGCGGAGTGTCGGGAGTTTTCCTCCACTCGCCCACAAGCTCATCCATATTGTTATAATCGGAAACAGACCGAATTTGCACCTTCGAGAAAAGGGCTTTAACGGCTCGAATCGTTAACGACTCACGAGGAGGTTCGCTGGGTCCAAGAGTAAGCACGTTCACGGTTCGCTTCGACAGCTGGCTACGGAGCGACGCGTCAAGAATCTTCGAAGTATTCGCATGGCTATGCTTCTGCGCGCGGGTGAGCTTGGTGTCGAGTATGCTTTTGAACGCAACCGCTCCAGCCTCTTCGGCACTCGCAGCCGCCGCTGGCTTTTGGCTACCGACCATGACGAGTCCAGCAACGCAGAAAACCAAAAAACAGGTTCGAAAAACATCGTAATCCATCAGCGTCAATGGGTCCTTACTTAACTTTTGCTTATCCCAAACCCCTCAAGACTGTGATCAACATCACACTTCTTGAAAAAATTTCGAACATCCGTACTTCCGTTGCAATATTTCGTCACGGATTTGTTTCGGTGCCCCCGGAACATGCGCTAATCTATAAGCAGAGTCTATAGATAAATATCTAAATGATTGAGGTTTGCTTTAGAGATGCGTTTTGAGGTTCATGCCGTATATCCAGGTGTAGCATTGGCCGTTGTCGGACAACAGTCGGTGTTATTTGGCGTTCCTGCAGATGCGTTCAAAGCAGTTAAACAACACTGCATGGACCACAACCTCCCGTTTCCGCGGACGCTGGTTGCCCCGCAGTCCATGCTCATTAATGCCACGCCCCAATTCAATCCCGAGTTTTTCCTTTACGACTTTCTCTTTGTTTATGGAGCAGCGTTTACGCCAGGCCTAGCAGACGAACGCTTGATTCTCGTACTTGATGAGCCGCAAATCGAAGGCGTCATGCACGCTTTAAAAACCACGCTGACGGGTCCGACCCTCGACGACATGCTTGGCTACACCGATGAGGACGGCTCCAAGGTTATGTCGCAGTCCACCGCCGAATTCCTCGTTGGCGTGAGCGACCACATGGCCATCAAGCAAGGCGATGAGCCCCGAGAGCTTAAAACGATGGTGACGACCCTTCACTTCGACAGCAAAGACGAAGTTGACGTACTCGATGGCGACTTGACCATTCAACGAGACGGCCCATCAGCCTTCATTCTTAGAAGTGGCAACGAGCAACATCGCGTTTCACTCGAAGTACCACGCCGCGTGATTCCTTTTTCGAAACTTCCTCCGCCCAGCGCGACTCAAACTCCAATCACCTTAGGCGTTAAGCCTCTCGGTTCTCGCAGCGGCTTCGACCTATCCGGACCGTGTACTGGTTTCTTAATTTGGGTAAATGGTCGGATTTGTATTTACGATGGACCGGTGGCCACCCGATACCTTCTTGAGCGTCAGGGTATCTCTGTCGAAGACATCGACATGGTCGTATTGAGCCATTGTCATGAAGACCATATGGGAGCGTTCGTAGAACTCATTCTCTCAGGTCACAAACCGCGCTTTTTCACGACTGAACCAATCTATCAATCCACCCTCATCAAGCTATCAACCTACTTCAAGCAGCCTAAAGAAGAGATAGCAAAATACCTCGACTATCACCGCGTTACTGAAGGTGAACCGTTTGATGCTTTGGGTGCTGAGTTTCAGCTCTTCTATACCATTCACGCGATTCCCACAGTGGGACTCACTGTCAGCTTGACCGACGCACTCGGTGAACACCATGCGGTTACTATTTCAGGCGACACCCTGCATCACGATGGGCTCGACAAGCTTAAGATCGATGGCATTCTTCCCGAAGAACACTTTCAGAGAATGCGGAACTTAGTTCCCGAGACACGCAATCAAAACCACTGCTATTTTTGTGATGTTGGTGAATCCATCATTCACGGTCACCCGAAAGACTTCGTTAACAACGACAACCGCGTCATCTATTACCATTGCCCTGAAAACGAATACACTCGATCATTCGGTCGTGAGCTTGCACAGCCTGGCCGTACCATCACAGTCGTAGAGCCTCGAAAGATGCACCCCGTGACGCCACTGCGCATCCTAAAGGCAATGAAGCACCTCGGCCTCGATGAATCCAAGTGCATGACGAGTATTCTATATGGCGGGAAGACTCGACATGTTGGTGATGGAGATCTCCTCTTGGACGGTTCTCCTGAAGATCGGGAAACGCTCAGTATCGTTGTGAGCGGAACTGCGTCTGTAACCTACGAAGACGATGATAAGCAGCCGGTCACGACCTATCTTGGGCCAGGCGAATTCTTCGGTGGCCGAGACCAGCTCCGTCAACTTGATCCAGTTGATGTAACGGTCAAAGCAACGACTCCGATGGAACTCTTTGATATCAGCGGCGCGATTTTTCGAGAATGCATCGAGCGAAACGACCTCTCCAGTATCCTGGAACAAATCAGTCGTAAGCGTCCGTTCATCGACACCATCGACCTTTTCGATGACATCGAGCTCTCCCTGCTTAATACCCTAGCAAGACAGAGCGAAGAGACTGACTTTGACGAAGGCACGCGTCTGGTTGAAGAAAATCAGCGTGACTCTGCCTTTTACCTGCTGCTGGAAGGCACTGTAGAGGTAAGGCTCAATGGTTCCGGTGCCACAGTCGTCGACGCCGACAGCGACTTTAATTATGTGGCTACGGCTCCTCTCATGTGCCCTGAAACGACTGAGCCCTACTCCGTTGTGGCACAAACGCCGGTCAAAGCGCTGGTGATAACCGGCTCGACCATTCAGGATTTGTGTCGTGATAATATGCGTGTACGGTACGCTATGGACCAGCTACACACCAATCGGCGCAACAAAGCCAACTGACTTTCTGTTTTTTTTTACAACTTTCTATCATCAAGTCCTTTTCAGCACGTCTGATTTCTGTTCTTGTGGATGCAATGCGTCATTAAGACTCAAAGGCATTACCGAAGGCTCACCATGTTTCAAAATACCGATGATGTAAGAATCGAAAAACTACGGCCCCTCATCCCACCGGCCATTCTTATGGAAGAGTTACCAGTCACCACAGAAATGGCTGCCACCGTTGCAACAGCGAGGCAAAAAGTTGCCGACTGTCTCAATGGCGTGAGCGATAAGCTCGTCGTCGTTGTGGGCCCGTGCTCCATACACGACACCAAAGCTGCCCTGGAGTACGCCGGCCTTCTCAAAGGTGCCATCGAAACCTACGAAGATGAACTCGTTCTTTTGATGCGCGTTTATTTTGAAAAGCCTCGAACCACTGTCGGGTGGAAGGGTCTTATCAATGACCCTGAAATGAATGGCTCCTTTAATATCAACAACGGTCTGCGTACCGCGCGTCAGCTGCTTTCTGAACTTACTCAGTTAGGGATCCCAGCTGGAACAGAATTCCTTGATACGATTACGCCACAGTTTATCGCCGACTTAGTCAGCTGGGGTGCCATTGGCGCTCGAACAACTGAAAGCCAAATTCACCGAGAGCTTGCGTCTGGGCTATCCATGCCAGTCGGATTCAAAAACGGGACCGATGGCAACACGGATATTGCAGTAGCAGCCATAGGAGCTGCTAATCATCCTCACAATTTCCTTTCGGTGACCAAGCAGAGCCTTGCGGCGATTGTCTCAACCAAGGGTAACCCCAACTGCCATGTTATTCTCCGCGGCTCGAGCCAAGGTACGAATTACGACTCTGAATCGGTGGCCCAAGCCGTCGCCAAGCTTCAAAAAGCAGATGTTACACAAAAGCTCATGGTGGATTGCAGTCACGGCAACTCTCAAAAAGACCATAATAAGCAGCCACTGGTCGCGGATGATGTTGCCAAGCAAGTTGCTGCAGGCGGTAAGGATATTTTTGGATTGATGGTGGAGAGCCATATAAACGAAGGCCGCCAGAACCTAAAAGCCGGTGAAACGCTAAGCTACGGTCAGAGCATTACTGATGCCTGCTTGGGATGGGAGAACACCCAGGCCCTACTCGAAAACTTGGCTGAGGCCGTAAGAAAACGTCGTCAAGGCTAAGGCTCAAGAGGCAACGGCGCCGGAAGCTTTTCCTTATAGGTCTTCTTGTCTTTCAACATACGTGTCGCGGCGAACAGGTCCTCGTCACTCTTCGTCGATACATCGGGCAATGCGCGTGACACAGTATCGCGTATCTCTTGAGAGCCTTGTCTCATAAAGGGATTTGTGGCCAGTTCCATTCCAATGGTCGAAGGAATCGTAGAACCACCTTCTGCGCGAACCTTCCAGACGTCTTTAATACGACATGCTAAATCAGGGTTACCCTGCTCTATGGACCAGGCAAACGTTAAGTTGTCTTGTGTGTACTCATGGGCGCAACAGACCTTGGTCTCTGGCGCTAGCGCTCCCAGGCGGTGAAGTGAATCGAACATCTTTTTCGGTGGCCCATCAAAAAGGTAGCCGCAGCCTCCACCAAAAAGAGCATCACCGCAGAACAAAACATCCTCAAAGACGTATGAAATATGTCCGTCTATGTGCCCCTCTGTTAGCAAAGCCTGACCGCTAACATCTCCAAGCGTAACCGAATCACCATCCGACACTTTCTCAGTAATGCCGGGCACGTCATTTGCTCGATCTGCACAGCCTACCACCCGCAGACCTTCAAGCTTACCCATGCGACTCAATTCGTGATTGATGCCAATGTGGTCTGGATGAGTGTGCGTGTTGAGAATCACTTTAAGATTCAAACCATTCTGCTCGCAGTACGCCAGCACGCCGCTTGCCTCCGGGCCATCTACCGCAGCAACATCGCCCGCCTCGTTGTATTCAATGAGCCAAATGAAGTTATCCTGCCAAGCCGGCACCTGATGGACCTTCAGTGCCCCGGTTCGACTTTTAAACGGCTGACACGGATTTGATACACAGTGACTCATTTCGTTCTCCCTGCAAGACTCTCTTCAGCCCGTCCGTCTTCAAGCTCATGGATGCGTTTGACAATGTGCGCAGGCAGCGCTGCCTTTTTATTATTCTTGTAATCAAAATATACGATTCGCCCAGTGCCTTCTGCTGCCACCGCCTGCTGCTTGTGACTAAACACTCGGTACTGCATGGAGAAACGGTCGGCGCCGAGTTCACGCACACTGGCTCCGACGGTCACCTCATCTGGGTATTTAAGCGGCAAAATGAAGCGGCACTGAGTAGAAGCTAGGATTGGACCTTGACCACAAGACTCCATTTCTTCAAGCATACCCAGCTCACGAAAATAAGTGATTCTGGCATCTTCAAAATAACGAAAATAGACCACGTTATTGACGTGCTCAAAGGCATCCATCTGGCCCCAGGCAATTGGAAAAGTCAGCTCAACTGGAAGGTTTGTAAGCCCCATGCATCGGCTCCTTTATAACGAAGTTCCTCTGGTGAATATCGACCCGGCGGCTTTAGGTCCAATGGTTACTTTCAACGAAATCCATAGGATGATAATTTTCAATGAATAAAGCTCCGACTTCAAGCGTCCGTGGTCGAGCTAGAGTAACGCGCAAAACGAGGCAGGTCGGTATGAACAAATGCAATAGTCGGTTTTATACCATAGGCATTGCTTTGATGTTGTCACTATCTAGTACTGCTTTGGCGCAAGCAGATGCGCCAAGATCGGATGCCCTGGTCGAAAATGGCTCACAAACGACCGCGGCACCAGAGCCCGAATCGTTAACGGCTATTGATGAAGCGACACTGTTGCCGTTACTTATGGACTTCGCTCGTTCAGAGCATCCCGAGGCCCAAAAGAATGCGCTCGTCCAAGCCAGCCTACTTAAGCACCCATTTCTCTTGCCCCATATCCGCTATTTAGCGCGTCTTGGGGAGCCTGAAGTTCGAATGATTGCCTGTGAAACCTTGGCTGCCTATCAGAATGTTGCGGGACTTCAAGAGCTCAAGCTGGCAATCGACGACGAGCACTCACCTTTAGCCATCCGGGCTATCGAGCTGCTCGCCAAGTTCCCACTTCCAAGTATTCGAGCAACACTGGTTGAGGTGATTCACCGGAGCGATGAAAGAATGGATCTGCGTGAAGCGGCTGTCCTGAGTCTTCGTAACATGGGCACACCTGAGGCTCGCAAGGATTTAGGTGAGCTTAGCTCAACCATCAGCTCTGAACTTAGAGAACTCGCGGCTCTGCCATTCCCTTCGACCTTAACGCCTGAACCGCAAAAAACTCTCGTCATGCGTCGCCTATTCACTGCTGATTACCTAAAGGGTCGACTTGAAGCGATAGCAAGCCTCACCGCCACATTTACCAGCACTGAAGCGAAAGACATACTACGCACATGCCTTCGCGAGCCCGAGAAGAATATTCAAATTGCGGCATTAAATGAGGCGGCCAATTTAAATCAAGGCGATGCCGAGGTCATTCTCCGAGAAGGACTTCGCGTCGCTCAGCCAAGCTTGGTTTTACCTTGGCTTAAGCTAAGCAAAGCGCTCGACGCAGAGCGGGTGATTCCTATTTTAATACAGGCTACGTCGCAAAATTATCCCAGGGGCCTTCGCGAAGGCTCTCTTTTGCGGCTTAGTGAAGTTGGCCCCTATCAGGAAGATGCATCAGCGACTCAATCGCTCGTAGAACTTTTCGAACTCTCTTCAAACGACCCCCTTCGGTACGCCATCGCACAAGCACTTAGCGCCCGGCCCGCCCCCAATGCTTTTCTTCCGCTCTATAAGACACTCGGCAACAAGGGGGCTGAGGAAACCATTCGAAAGCTTGCCCTCTCTACCTTGATTCAGCGCCAACCTATTGGTCTGCAGGATGATTTGATTAAGTTTGCTCGAACCGAGCCCAGTCCGGCGGTTCGGCGACAAGCTGCGATGGAACTCATGCTCAATCACTGCGACGAGCTTGGAGATACCTGCCGAGAGTTTAATTACCACGACCCTTCAGAGGCTGCGAATGCACTCTACCTCGCTTCAGCCGGTTTAATGGGCGCAACTTCACTGGGCTTACTCTCATCGGCGGCCGGTGGTAACCAGCCTTATATCGCCGCCCTCTCCGGTGCCGTTTTAAGCAGCGGCAGCGCCTATCTCCTTGCGCCCAAAGATGGAATCACCATGCCTGAGGCATTCCACTTCACAAGCCTTGGCCTATGGGGAACAGCGCTGGGCTACGGCATAGGCGCTACCGCGATTGATGGACTCGACAAACCCTCATTCGCCTGGACACTTCTAGGGGGACAGGTTCTAGGATCGGTTCTTGGCGCGTCTACTTTCAATGATACCCCTGTCACCTCATCCGAACTCGCACTTATGCACTGGAGCGGCGTGGAGGCGGCATCGGCTGCATTAGGCGGCATGCTGATTTGGGGCAAAGAAAATCCTACCGACTATCAGCGCCAAATGGGTCCAGCTCTCAGTACCCTTGCCGGGCTGGGCCTTGGCGTCGTGCCCATGTGGTTTCTAGCTGACGACCTTAAGTTCTCAGAGACAGACACGGCACTCATTATCCTCTCAACCCTTGGCGGCGGCGCGTTGGGTAGCTTGGCGGCTTCGGGAACAAGCCACTCTAATTCTGCGGGGGCCGGTGGCTTCTTATTGGGACAAGGCCTTGGATATTTAACAAGCATGGTAGCGAGCCAACATGTAGACCTTACGCCTGGAGAGCTTGCTTGGGTCAGCCTTTCTACAGGCATAGGAACCGCGATGGGTGCAGGGGTTCATATTCTTGCCGATAGAGACCAGCATCAGTCTATAGGGCTGGCCGGCTTTATAGGGGGCATCACACTTACAACGGCATCAAGCCTAACTGCTCAATACTTCGACCTCACAATTGAAGATGGGGACATGGCGCTCGTGAGTGCCCTGCTCGGCGCTTCACTTGGCGTAACCATTCCGTTAATGGCCGGCGACTCCGAGTTTGAGCATGCCGGTGGTGGGCTTGTGCTGGGTGCGTCAACCGGGCTTCTAGGAGGCCTAATATACGACCATCTAAGCGAGGTATCCCTAGCCGACTCCTCGCTCACGCTTGCCGCTACAGCTGCCGGAGGATTTCTCGGCGGCGGCCTGGCGCTTTTACTCCCCAACACTCAAGAGCAGCTTGCCGGCGCGCTTCTCACCACGTTCACTTTAACCGGCTATGGTGCGATGACATGGGCGGCACCCAAGCTTGAGTTTGTCGGCGGAGATACCCTGCTCACATTTGGTGCCATGGCCATTGGCGGCTTTATCGGCGGGACAATCCCAGGGCTCGCCTACGGCAATTCTGAAGAGTTCACTAATACATTCGGCGGTAGCATTGCCGGAACCGCCTTGGGCTTTGCATCCGGCCTAACTCTCTCTCAATTCTCGAATCACGACACACCAGATGTGGCCGAGGGACTTTTTATGACGTCTCTTGGCTCGGCACTTGGTTATGGCGCAGGAGCACTGGCGGGCCAGACCCATACCTCTGTGCAAACGAGGCGGCTCCTGAGCATAGCAGGCACCGGTTTAGGGATTGGTGCGGGTTTCATGCTCGCCGACCAAACCACCTATACCTCCGAAGATTACTGGCTAACGTCTTACCTAGGCGCTTTTGGAGGCTTCCAGGGCGCATGGCTTCCAGCTCTGGGTGCAACCGGTGATACAGCAGGAACCGCTACCGCAGGCGGTGCAATGGTAGGTTCGGTACTTGGCGTAACATCTGGAATGCTCTTATCTCAATATGCTTCATTCACTTACGGTGATGTTAGTGAGATGGCCCTGGGCTCTCTGGCCTCAAGCCTTTTCGGCGCAGGCATAGGGCTCATGGTTCCCACTAACGACCCGGACAATGCCACTCCATGGGTTGCAGGGATGCAGATTGCCGGCATCTTAGGAACCGCTGGCGTTGGCTTGCTTGCACCTCATACGGATTTCTCAAAAGGAGACACAGCACTCGGATTTCTAGCGACCTCCTACACCGCATGGCAAGGAGCCGGGGCCAGCCTACTCCTGGGAGGTACCGACAGACAGGTAGCCGGCGCAGTATTGGCGACTACCGCACTTGGCGCAGCCGGCGGAGCAACAATCTCACAGTATGTTGATGCAAGCGCGGCTGAACTACTCGCTGCCTTCTCAGGAAGCGTTTGGGGCGCTTGGCTCGGCGGCATGGGCTCCGTGGCCCTGGAGCAAGATTTCGATGTAAACTTGAGCAACAAAGAGATCCTGGGGAGTTTCTTTGTAGCCTCCGACCTAGGCCTTATAGCTACAGCCCTAGCGATGAGCCCTTTGGTTGAGATGGCGCCTGAAAGAATGGGCTGGATCAATCTCTATGGGCTCTCAGGAATGGCACTTGGCTCCGCGCTAGCCGCCGTTGTCCCAAATATACCGTTCTGGACGACGAACGTGAGCGGCAGCGCACTCGGGCTTATTACTGGTACCATTGTGACAAGCTTTATTGATATGCCCGCCCTGCTCGGTAACACGCCTCCCGCGACAGATGAGTCCACGGGTGAAACCTCTGAAAGTAAGTCGTTTCGATATCCGGGCGAGATTGTAATGGTCTTACCACAGTTCCAGATAACACCGATAACCACGCCAACCGGGCAGATTATGGCCCAAGGTAATAGGTTCGTGATTGGTGTAACAGGACTCTGGAACTGATTAGAGCTGCTCAGCTCCGATAGATAGCCCCTTGGCGACGTCTAGGTAGAACGTAGCGACGGCAATCAAGCGAACAACGGCCTTGCCTCTAGGTAAGCCCTGAAATTCTTCTGTATTGATTTTGAGCTTTCCACGAATGCGAATTGAGAATTCTTTTAAGTCATCCGCAAGCTGCGTGTTGAGATAGGTCTCACCGCCCTTGATGAATTGAAAGGTGTGGTCCTTCACTGCCCCAGCTTCTGACTCCTCGATAAACCCAATCGTTCGCCAAGCCTTACGGTCGTAAGGGCTTGAATCAACCTCGGGAGCTACCTGAAGCTCAAGGTAAGGCAATGGGACGTTGATTGTATTCTGCTCAACACGAAGCGTTAACCGGTTCAAATCGATACGACTGATCACGCTTGAAGCTGTGTTAATCGCATCATAATTCGTGTTTCCTTCGTTGGGAGGAGGTGTAAGGTCAACCGCGACGGGGCTTGTCGTTAAATCCATATAATAGGAAATATCGGGCAAACTATCCGGCCAAACTTCGGGTACAGTGGTGCTCGTCGCCGCCAATACGCCTGTCGACTGAAGCGCTTCAGTAGCAGCACCGCCGACCGCTCCAAGGTCAATCTCCATGGTAAAGTCGTCAATCTTCACCTGAACTGGAAGTCCCCCACCACACGAAATTGTCGACAGCGCGAAAATTACCGTTGCAATACCAGATACTAATTTATTCATTCTACTGTGCATCGTTACGTTCCTCATCGTCCAATTACCGGTGTGCCGTCATGTAGCGTTTCCATGAATCTTTCAAAAGCAGCGACAGCCTGCCCATCGGAGAAAATGACAAAGTGTCCATCGCTGGCTCCGCCTCCCGTAGGGAATTGTAGAGCCCCTACAGTTTTACCGCCAATGTTACCGCTTTGGTTGTTATCAACAACCGCGACACCTGGTACCGACTGAGCTACTTCACCCACCAATGGGATCCCGCTCGACCGCATAAAGGCCGCATGGGTGATATCTGGCGTATAAGAATCGCTTAAACCAGACGTCATCAACACGTGATAGGCAGGATTGCCGCCATTACCCACAAGCATCGAAGGAGCATACGAAATGCTATCCGAGCGTGCGTAAAGCGAAGCGAAAATCCCTAGAACTGGGTGAAGTCTCGCAATCCCCTGGTCGCCGAAAAACTGAGCCGCAATTTGCGAAACATCAATTGGTGCCTTTTTATATAGAATAGAGAGCGCGAGTTCAGAGCCAACCCCACTTAGAATAGCAGCTTCGATATCAGTCTCTGCTGAGAGAAAAGCGGGCGCTACGACCGTGCCTTGCGAGTGACCAAAGAATGAAACTCTACTGGAATTAAAGTTTACGGTTAGCCCCCCTGCGCTCAATGAATTGTTGCGAAGCATTTTGACCAAGTAAAACAAATCCGCTGAACCCTGAAGAATATTGTCTCGACTCGCCCGTGGGTTGGCCAGGTTAAAGAAACTTTGACCTCCATCAAACAAGGCTTCCTCAGCACTCAGACCTGAACGAGGACCATGGGAGATATTATCAATACCGATAACCGCGTAACCCAATGCAGTCATCCGTTCGGCCGTCTGATCACCTATCTGCGAAACAAACGAGCCACCGGTACCGTGAGCATAAATAACCACTGGCCAGCCTCCCGCTGGTTCACTTTGACCCTTCGGAACAGTTAGCGAGTAACACAACGACTCATAACCCTGAACAATTGGGAGACCGTCACTGCCATAAACAAAGTTACCTCCATCGGAAGATTGCTTATAGGGGCGTCCGTCGAGGTCAGGGTCACGGTTAAAGCCAGCCTGATAAATAGGGCTGTCATAGGTTCCATGAACCTCATAAAAATTTCCGTTCGAGGGGCTACAACCGCGGGTATGAAAAACACCTGAGAGGTTATCGTCGCAAGGTGAAATCACCTGCGTATCACATACGACCGAATCACCGTTAAAGCCGCCGGACTCCTGAGCCACAGCCTGACGTATGACGTCAGCCTTTGAGTCGGGATCCGAAGTCGTAAATACCGTCGCCCCTGCAATCGTATTGCGAGCGATACCTTGTTCATCTAGGTAACTAAGCAATGGGTCCATCTCGGGCGCGATAACCTTGCCGTCCATAATGGCTTGGAAATCAACATCTTGTACTGGCGCTTCACCACGAATATCTCGAATTGCCGTCGTGATGTATGCCGCGTAGGTTGTACCATGATCGAGAGGTTCTCCGTCCAATGGACCAATCGCAAGCGAGTTATGGCAAATATAAGCCCCCGCCGTTCGCTCCATAGACAACTGTACCGGAATGACTTCCCCATACGTGGCACTCTCGGTATCAACGTTTACAAGAACAATGTTAGGCGGCGCCTCGTTGTCGTCACAAAACGACGGCGCAGGATCACAGGCAGTCGCTCGGGGAGTAAATGCATCTGTTCCAGCAGCAGCATCTTCGCCGTCACCTTCGGCCTCTTCACCAAGAACACCACTTAGGTCGATGGTACCACTGCCTATCGGCTCTAAGCATTCAGGATAAGCACTTCGACTTGGAAGGCAGATTGATCCCTCCATCACATAATCACTCAGCCGAAAAAAGATTGGAGTGTTGGGCGCGAAACCTTCGGCTTCCTGCTCAACGACTTCAAAATAATCCTCACGGATACTCATGCCCAGAACTTCGCCGGGCTCGAAATGCCCTTTGAGTGAGATTTCGCCGTCGTTTACTCGCATGTCATTCGGGAATGGCAGGCGATAAAATTCGAAAGTCTCACCCAGGTCTGGATCGCTGATAAAAATTGAGTCCGGTGGAGTCTCAAAATAAACTCTAAAATCACCTTGCTCGGCATAGCTCGCTTCGCAATTTGCAGCCGAAAACGACGGCAACTTCTGGCAGGTTTTATCAACACCACAGATGTATGGTCGCCGGCAGCTTAAGGGTGTAAGACACTCTTCGCCATAATCAGCCACACCATCGAAAAAACCCGTTAAAGCACTATTTTCACAGGCACCTTCTGAACCACTTAAGTTTGTACAAGTGCCGCAAAACCCATTGCAGACGAGTCCTTCAACACAGTCTATACTTAAGCCACACGCTTCGCCCGCTGGCTTCGGAGTCGACTCGGTACACACACCTTGTCGGCCGCATCGAAACTCTCCACAGTCGGAATCGCTGGAACATTCACTGCCCTGCAGTGAGGTCTCAAGATCTGGTAATGCTGCGCAAGCCTTTTCCCCAGATTCGCCCTCGCAGACAAACCCTGGTTCACACTGAGAGGTCCCCAGGCATAGATCACCCTCGGCGACTGTCCCAATACCCAGGTCTCGCTCAGGGTCCGTGCAACCCTGCGTAAGGGTAAGCCCCAGTAAGATGACCGCTCCTGCTGATACTATTCGTTTCATCATTTCTATAATCTCCTCACGCTGCCGATTCAGGGGTCGCGGTTGAGGGTTGCTCTTCAGTTGTAGCTTCATCATCGGGAGCTGCTTCAGGCGATGGTTCCATCGCTTCTGAAGGGTTCGCCGCGTCTTGCTCTACAGTCTCTTCCACAATGGCTTCTGCTTCAGGAGCCATCTCTTCCTGATCTTCTTCGGCCTCTTCGCCCTCATCGTCCGTAAACTCCCACCCCAATTCAACGTCGATAAACATTGTGTGGACATTCTCGAATAACGTGTCACTGACAAGTTCAGACGCCGACCCATCCATGTAGGTCAGGTTGTCTGTGGCCAAGTGGTACTCTCCGTTGCCACCAGGGCCCGGAGGTTGACGTGTGATTCTGAAGTTACGTGCGTAAGTAGCGTTGATAAACAAAAAGGGTAGAACCTCAAGCCGAAGTCCACTCAGGATAACCGCTCCAGTATTCGTAAAGAAGTCTCCTTGAAAAAGCTCGCCAACGGAAACTGCATTCGTTCTTAAATACGTGGCAAAAAACTGAATGCCAAGAATTGGCAACTGGCCAAGCCACGGCACTTCAAGGTGTAGATAGAAGTTGGTGTCGTCTGGTGCTGTTGAGTCGCTGAGACCAAAACCCAGTGCAATTCTCTTATTTCTACGTTCCTGCTTAAATAGACCCCAAGAAAACTCTAGGTTGTAACCGTGGCTACGGCCGAATTCAGCGGGATTAAACCCGTTGGATGGGTCTCCAAATATCGCCTGGTATTTCGTTGGTGTGACCTGGTGTTCATGCGACTTACTGGCAAAACTAAACTTCGTCACCTCGTAGAGGCTATCGAAATAGGAAGGCAAAAACCCGTCTGTGAACGACCGGTACTCGGTACGAATTCGGAAAGCGTTTAGCCATCTTTCCCCTGCATTCAGACGACCCAAGAAGCCAAATGAGACTCCATCGCCCCCGCCCTCATTCAAAAACTTATGGAATGTGGAGTACACTTTGTAATCTACGAAACGACCAATTTTAGCGAATTTATATTCGGCGGATGCGCCGATTGCATGCACTGTACCCGTTTCAACCACGGGTCGCCCATTGTCTTTGTCAACGTAGGCGTACGTATTGTCTAGGGGATTACCCTGAACGTCGTTGCCCGCAAACTGTCCAGAACCTTGAACACACCCCGAATCGGCCCCATCATTAATGAGGATGCACTTAGGAGCCTTGAAGTCGGCGATGTACTCGGCGCCCACAGAAAAACTACGCGCCAATGCGTCGTCGGTAATCAACGACAGCGGCTTCCAGAAAACCAGCGCCCCAATAACCTGGTTGGTCATGGTCACATCGTTCATCTGAAGCTGAAAGCCGGCGTGGTCATTGTATGCGTCGAAAAGAACGCCCGTCATCGAACGGTCCACATCGATGTTTGCCTGATACTTATCCATAAGCATTCCATGCCCAATGGAAGCAGGACGCATCGTATTGATACTGAAGAAGAGTGGCTCTTCCTTGCGACCGATGGTCAGGAAGCGGATGAGCTTTCCGTAATCAGGAACTTCATCCCAATCTTGGCGTCTGATTTTCATTCCGCCAAATTGAATGCGTTCGGCCAAGGTTGCAGATGTAGAGCCTAGATTATTTCCGTCCATGGCCAATAGCCGCAGGGGTAAATGCATAGAAAGCGCAAACGACTTGGTGTAGATCGCGAACCCAAAATCAACTTTGGCGTAAAGGTCTGTATCGATTAAATCAGGACCGAGTCGTAAGCCAAAGTGCGTAAACCGGCTTAAGTACTCTCGGGTACCTGGGTGAACAAGGTGACCCTTGATGAACTTAGGAACAATTGGCTCCCCTTCAACAACCTCTTCGGGGGCCTCCGCTGACTCATCGGCCTCTTCAGTAGCATCACCGGGCTCTTCGGCACTCGCTTCAAGAGCTGCGGTTGCCTCTTGTGCCTCCGCGGCGACCTCCTCGAGGTCTGCCTCAGCTTGCGCTGCTGGTTCCTCTTGCGCTCCTGCATAAGCAGGCATCAAAAGCACCAAACCCAAGAGCATCACGCTCTTCAACTTAACCAATCCCATCCGACACATGCGCACTCCGAATCCATCAATCAATAATCATATGGTTTCAAACCGCTCTGATTGTAGACAAAGACTGAGGTAAGTCCCACCTTTTCTGGGCCTTTATCTTCATCAAGCGAAGAAAGAACTCGGGCCACGTACCTACATGGCCCGACACGTGAAAGTGGAGTTTTGAGGTGCGCCCCGCCGATGGCGTTCTATATTTGGAAAGATTGAGCAAACTGCGGCATGGAACCGCTTAACTTTAATACTATCGAACCCGGTCGCCGGGCTCAGCACCTTCTGCAAAAACCGGTGTAGGCACATCGTCACCAGCCGCTAAAATCATGCCTTCGCTCATTCCAAATCGCATTTTTCGTGGTTTTAGATTCGCGACCATCACCACGGTTTTGCCGTTTAAGTCCGCGGCGGAAACATGCGGCTTCAAGCCTGCAAATACCTGACGCTTGCCCAGTGGACCTACATCGAGCTGCACGCAAAGAAGCTTATCAGCACCTTCTACGTCGGATGCTTCGAGCACCTTTGCCGCTCGGAGATCGATTTCCATAAACTGGTCAAAGGTAATTTCCCCATCGTCTGACCCAGCCTTCGCAGGTTTCTTCTTAGCTTTTGGCTCAGTCTTCTTGGCTTTCTTCTGCTCAGTCTTTTTGGTTTCACCCAGGTCTTGTTTTGAGGCGTCAACCATCGCCAAGACTTTCTTAGGGTCGACACGCTCAAATAGCCGAGGATATTCCGCCACAGCAACTTCAGGCGTAATCGGATCAAGAAGGTTCGCAAAAGTAAAACCGGCTTCGCTAAGGTTAAAGATCGCTTCAGTCTTGGCTGCGACCTCCGGAATAATCGGCTTCAAAAGCGCTACGCAAACCTTACCCACATAAAGGGCAGTACAAAGTTGCTTCTGTGCCAGTGCCGGGTCTTCCTTAACGCCCTTCCACGGCGCAGCATCCTGGAGGTACCTATTTGCCTTATCGGCTATAGCCACAACATCTCTAACAACGTGAGAGAAATTACGGTCTCGATATTTAGATTCCACATGAGAAGCGATTTCACGAACCTCTTGAAGCATTTCATTAGCAGCAGGATCCATCTCGCCAGGAATACCCTCAAAATTACGGTGAAGCATCGGAACGGTTCGGCTGATTAGGTTAACCACCTTGTTAATCAAATCCGCATTTACTCGCTGCGCAAAATCTTCAAGATTAAGGTCGACATCTTCAACACGGTTATTGAGTTTACAAGCCACGTAATATCGGAAGGCCTCCGGGGTGAGGTGCTCGGCATAGGTATCGGCCATAATGAAAGTCCCGCGCGACTTCGACATTTTCTGTCCATCAACCGTCAGAAAACCATGAACCGCAACGGTCTCAGGCAACGTGTAGCCCGCGCTCATCAACAATGCTGGCCAAAAAAGAGTGTGGAAGTAGACGATGTCTTTACCGATAAAGTGAAAGATGCGGGTATTGTCATCTTTCCAGTAATCTTCCCAGCTCCGGCCGGTAGCCTTCGCTGCACGCTCCGCCAATGCGATGTAGCCAATGGGTGCATCTAGCCAAACATAGAAATACTTGTCGTCTTCGCCCGGAATCTTGAATCCGAAATATGGACCATCTCGGCTAATGTCCCACTCACGCAAGCCGTCCTCAAACCAACGGTTCAGGTAGTGCTGCACATCCTTCTGAACCGCACCGTCTTTGCGCGTCCAAGCCTCTAACCGCTCTTGATAATCGCTTAATTTGAAAAAATAGTGATTGCTCTTCTTTAGAACGGGAGTAGCCCCGCTGATGGCACTTTTGGGTTCTATTAAATCCGTTGGGTTATAGGTCGTCCCACAAGACTCACACTGGTCGCCGTACTGTTCTTCGCTTTTACACTTTGGGCATGTGCCCTTCACCATACGGTCTGGGAGGAACCGGCCGGCATCCGGATCAAAGAGCTGCTCGACCTCTTTAACAAAGATATGGTCTTCGGACTTAGCAGCCTCAAAAATAAGCGAGGCGTGCTTCTCGTTCTCGGGCGTGTGAGTGGTTCCAAAGCCCCCATCGAATTCTACCCCGAATGTCGCCAAGCTATTTTCGTGTGAACGTTGCCATTCCTCAACAAACACTTCTGGCGTTTTACCGGCTTTCGCTGCGTTGAGTTCGATCGGTGTTCCGTGGCAATCCGACCCACAAACATAGAGTACATCCTCACCGGCCATCCGTAAGGCGCGGACGAATACATTTACCTGAACGTGTTCAACAAGGTGTCCTAAATGAATGGCACCATTTGCATACGGGAGCGCTGGAGTAACGAGATACTTCTGAGTCATTGATTCACCAATCTGTGGAACAGTCTTTGGGAGGTTTAAAACAAAAGACAACCGAGGCGCAACCTGATGCGGGCTCCTAGAGCCAACATTCGAAAAAATACTGGCAGAACGTACCGTTTAGGCTCAGTTTAGGCCTAAATTCAACGAATCAGTCGGTGGTAAACAAGGAACCCAGATACGAAACTCGGCTCCTCCCAGCTGTTGTGAGACGCCTAGCTCGATGCTTCCGCCGTGTTCCTCGACGACCATGGCACAGAGCCCGAGCCCAACACCGGTACCCGCGCCTTTTTCCCTTAGCGCGTGGTACAAATCGAACACATGCTTTTGAACATCAGCCGGCACACCTGGGCCGTTGTCGGCAACCCAAATTTCCACGCCGGCTTGACCGTCTTTGGGAATCGAGCGAGTCCCTATCTCCAACTTGCGGTTATCCTGACCGGCGATTGCCTGAAGGCCATTTGAAATCAAATTGGTAATCACCTGACCCAAATGGCTTCGATAACAAGTCACCGACGCGCCCTGCTCACAGGCCGTAGCCACCTGCGCCCCCAGAAAACGGTGACCCATAATCAAAACACAGTCGGAGACCAAAGCCTCCAGCTGGACTCCCACAACAGGCGAACTATCCAGCCGGGTGTAATCACGCATCGCTCTAGATAAACGGCCAACTCGGCGTGCATCCTGGTCGATGCTCTCAACTAAATCCGCAACCCCAGGAAAGGCTGTTTCGCTGCGAAGGGCATCGGCACTGGAGGCCTTGAGGACCATCAATTCCCTCATGAGTTCCGAGGAAGAGAGTACAACATAACCCAGCGGGTTGGCGATATCGTGAGATATACCCGCCACCATTTGTCCTAGCGCCGCCATTTTATCTGCCTCAAGAATGAGTTCTTCGAGACCCGCCATTTCGCCCATTATCGACTTTTCGTCTTCCAATAACTTCGAATTCTTCTTTTCTAAAAGTTCGCGAACGGCCTCTACGTCCCCCCTCGCAATGGTGAGCTGTTGCCGCTCACTAACTTCATTTGCCAATCTGCCGTACACGCCCATCATCTCGTCGTTATACTGATTCATTTTGAGGTGATGGTTCACACGGGCCATAACCTCGCCCACAGTAAATGGCTTCGGTATATAATCGTCAGCCCCCAGCTCAAAGCTTTTCGTCAAGTCACTCGCAAAACCACGAGCCGTTATAATTAAGACCGGAACCTTCGGCTTTTCATGGTAACTCCGAATATGGTCAAGAACCTCATAGCCAGAGATGCCTGGTAGCATGAGGTCTAACATAACGAGGTCAAAGGTGCGCTCCTGAAGTACAGCCACCGCATCTTCGCCGCTCACCACCACTTCAACTTCGTGACCTTCGAACTCCAACATTTGCCGCAGAAGGTGGCAATTCACCGGTTCATCATCAACCACCAGAACCTTGCGTCCACTGCTCTCAGGCAGCGCCACAACACGTAACTCACCGGAAGCTTTTTCAAGAGCACTCGCGTCCGGGTTTGCTTTAGGTTCACTATGGGACACTCGAGACAGAAGCTTTGATTCCCTCGATTTTGGAGGATGCGCTCGAGGCAGCTGCACCCTAAATTCAGTACCGCCAGTCGACTTATTAGAAACCAAGAGTTCTCCATCAAGAAGCTCAACCAATCGCCGGGTAACCGATAACCCAAGACCATCCGCGCCAGCATGCAGCGGAAGCGAATCTTGGCCGCCCTGCAGACTCTGCAAGACCTCGCTGGGTAAACCGTCCCCTTCATCTGTGATAACCACCACAACCCACGCTTCGCCGGGTTCTAGGCTGATCTCAATGGTGCCTGCTTGCGTGTAACGCAATGAACACTGCAGGAGATTGAGCAATATTTGGTCAAGCCTGTTTCGATCAACATTAACGAAATGGGTATCGTCATCAATGGAGACTTTAATCTCAAGACCCTTTTCCATCGCCCACGACACACCAAGACTTTCAGCAAGCTCGACGTGCTCCAACAATGACACCGATTCAATATGAGTCGCCACATCACCATTTTTCAATTTTGAGAAATCGAGAATATCGTTAACCAACATAGCCAGACGTCGGCCATTCCGAGCTATCATCCGAACATTCTTGCCAACCACTGGCGTCACCACGCCAACAACGCCATCCAAAATTGTTTCAGACAGCCCAATGATACCATTTAAAGGTGTTCGCAACTCATGGGAGGTATTGGCGAGGAACTGGTCCTTAAGGTCGCCGATCCGTCGAAGTTCTTGGTTCCGGACATTGAGTTCACCCGATAAAACCTCACTTCTATTGCGGTCACGCGCATTAAAAAGCGCGATAACCAACCCTTGGCAAATAGCAAGGCCAGCCACACCGAAAGGCATGAGATGCAAAGTCTGGATGTACCCAAGGGAGTAGAACACGTCGTTTATAACACTGCAGGATAAAACCACCACGCCCACACTCAACACCCGAACCGCCGCGGTAGGCTCTTTACGCAACCCAACAATAAGGGCCCAGAAAAGCATGCCCACAACGCAGAAGGCTAATAACTGTTGTGCCTTTAAGCCTGTGTCGTACGCCACATAGATTGGCAACGTCCAAACGGCAAATGCGTGAACCGCCAACGCACCTAGAAAAAATTTCGCCAATGCCTGATTCAAGAGCTGCGGGATAACGGCCACGAAATAGAGCAAAAAGAAAAATGCGATAAAGGTACCCGAAAACAGTTCGAGCCTAATCATTAAGTCAAATGTGTCGGTTTCGGGGTAAAAGCTTGTCCAAACCCGACTCATCACAAAAACCCGCAGCACTGCTCCTAAACTAAAACAACCGAAAAACAATGCGGCACGCGTTGAACGTCGCAAACCAAAGAGAAAGAGATAGTAGAAACCAATCAATGCAAGGAACCCTGCGACCATAAAAACTTGCGCCAAATGTCTTTCGCGCATTTTCGATAATCCACTTAAGCTTCCAAAAAGAGGTACATGCTCCATCCCCAACCACGGAATCACATCGTTGGCCATTTGAATGAGTATGTCCAGATGAACAGCATCACCCAAGGGAAGGATTCCGGTACGATAGATAGCCCTCATAGGAGCGCCATCATCGCGAATCGTACCAGAGTCGAACTGCAAAATAGACTGCTGGCCGTCGCCATCCGTGGCGAGCACCAGAACTCGGCCCGCTGAAAAAATACGGTCTATCGACAACGCCAACTCCTCGCCAGGTGTCGCAAAACGGGCCGGTACATCCAAACGGTAATGTAACGTAGCGACCCCTTCACTGAAGGCCCGAAGTCTTGAAGACTCTGCTGGATGACTCAGATACCCAGGTAAAACGAGAGTGCCATCCGGGGTGCGCTGGCTTAGCTCAGAGTGATCTAACAGATCACCAAGGTAAACTTCCCACGGCCCCGACAGTTCAATGATGTCGCCCCATGCTCTGGCGTCAGCCGGCTGCGCGTAACAGATTCCCGCGGAGAGCACTGAGGTCAAAAGAGCCAAAGCAAAAATTGCAAAACGTGGGCAACGCTTCATTTCGTTGCCCCCTTTTCTCTTACACGAGGCAACCACAAACGAAACCTTGCTCCGCCGAGGTGCTCACTATCATCAACCGAGAGAAAACCATTGTGGTCATCCACTATTCGTTTTGAGACCGCTAGACCGATACCGGTCCCTTTACCCACCGGCCGTGTTGTAAAAAATGGCAAAAACACCTTTCGCGCGAAATCAGGTGGCACTCCAGGACCATTGTCCTCTACGTCAATGACAACACCCTCAACACCTTCATGTAGCTTCGGCTGAGATAGCACTCGTATTCTCGGCGTAGCTAAGTCTTCGCCTTCTCGTTCATTTAATGCATCCACTGCATTTGAAAGCAGGTTAGAAATCACTTGCGCCAAATGTGTTCGATGCGCCGGCACAGAGCACACCTCGTCAAGATCGACATCAACCTCAAAACCACGAAGCCGGAACCCACAAATCGTCAGACAGTCGCTTACGAGATCAGCCATCACCGTGTCCTGCTGTTCTCCATGCGCGGCTGGGTCGTAATTCATCATGGCTCGGGTAATCTTTTTAACCATGTCTGCGCCGATTTCCATATTCTCGATATGAGACATAAGAATATCGAGTGACTCCTGAAAGCTATCCGCGTCGGCCTCAGCTCTCTCTAAATATGGAACGATTCGCTCGACACTTTCACCCAGCAGCGACCTTAAATCTTCAAGCTTTTTGGTTATCGACAAAATGGGTTCACTCAACGACATTGCAACGCCCGCCATCATTTGGCCAAGTGACGCTAACTTCTCTGCCTGGAGTAGCTTTGATTTAACCCGGGATGTTCGAAGGGATAGGTCCTGTAAATTCCCCTGAAGTGCTCCAATCTCCTTTTCCGCCTCTTCTTGTCGAAGCCGCATTTGGGCCAACGACCCCTCCATCTCATGACGTTTGCTTAATTCAGCCTCAAGGACCTTGTTCGTGCTTCTCAGCATGGACGACATCGCGGTAAAGCCCAGGTGATGACGTAATCGATTAAGCAGTTCAGGGCGCGAAAACGGTTTAACCAAGTAATCGTTTGCGCCTGCGGCGAAACCTTCAGTCATATCTCCGTCCGTACCCCGAGCCGTAAGCAATAAAACAGGAAGTTCCTGTAACGAATATTCCTTTCGAATCTGAACCAAAACATCAAGGCCCGATAATCCAGGCATCATCACGTCCAAGAGAAGGACCGCCGGCGGTCCATTTGCCTCAATCCAACTCAAAACCTTCGCGCCGCTCTCAAAAGCTACGACGGGGTATCCTTCACCGCTGACCTGCAGAGCTACGACTTCCCTATTCACCTCTTCATCATCTACAATAGCGACGCACTGTCCGTGCTCGGGCCCCTCCGGGTACTGATTTCCAGCGGTAATGGAAGCACTTGTTTGTTCAGCATCGAGAGAATCGGCTGGTATACCTTTGGCTCCCAGCGTTCGGCCCAACCACTTCGGTTCCCCCTCTGCCACCGGTAAAGAAAAAGACATCGTCGTCCCCATACCAAGCGCGGAATCGACTTGCAGTTCTCCACCATGAGCGACGACCAGCTCTCTTGATACAGCCAAACCTAAACCGGTACCGCCATGTTCACGCTGAGTCGTTCCATCCCCCTGCTCGAACGCTCTAAATATACGCTCGCGATATTGCAAAGCGATTCCTATTCCTGAATCCTCAACCGCTATCGCTATCTGGCCGGTACCCGTATTGTGCTCGGCCCGAATGGTTACGTAGCCCTTCTCGGTAAACTTGATCGCATTGCCAACCAAGTTAAAGAGGATCTGTTGCAGCCGATTCGGGTCAGCCAAAACCGGCGGAAGGTCCACGCTAACGACATTATAAACGTCCATCGTTTTATCACCGATAAGAGGACGGGAGAGTTCAACGACCATCTCAACGGCACTGAACAGACTAACCGGAATCCGCTCCAGGGAGATTCGGCGATTTCGAAGTTTTGAAAAATCGAGAATGTCGTTGACCAAATGAGAAAGACGCTTCCCACTCTGCTCAATCATGGTAATATTTCGACGCATCCTCGGTTCTAGAGGACCACCCACGCCATCCAGTAAAGACTCACTGAGACCGATTATCCCGTTCAAGGGTGTTCGTAATTCATGGGAGGTTTTGGCTAAGAACTCATCTTTAAGCCGGTCAAGTTCAGAAAGATCCCGATTCTTTACTTCGAGTTCATTGCTTAGGCCTTCCATCATCAAGCGAGCTTCTTCGTTGCGAATCGCCAGTACAAAAGTAATGCAGGTCGCCCAGCCCATGAGCCCGACAAAGAAGAGTTCTATCTGAGCAACGTGAACTGGTGGGTCGACTAAATCGATGGTCCAACACAACAACCAGAAAAAACCGCCTACAACTAACCAGCCGCGCTCGCGTGGCTCGCCAAAAGATGGCCGAATCAAACACAAGATGGCCCAAAGACAAGCCACCACCGCGCAAAAAGCGAGACCTATTGGAACCAGGAAACCACCCACTGCAGCCGGCTCGGCAACAAGAGACATTCCCGCTAAACATGTCGCTACGCCCATGGCAGCAGAACGCCAATGCGTATGAATTTCTGTGGCGCCAAGACTCGCCAAAAGAATCAAAGCCGATAGCGCGACCATGGGAAT
>JABJBS010000280.1 GCA_018668695.1 Deltaproteobacteria bacterium | reverse complement strand
CAAAGTTTAGTTGCTCGAATTGAGAGCTTAGAGAAAGAGCAAAATGCTCTACCGATTGCTACCAAAACCTCATCAAAATCACGAAGCACCAAAAAGGTAAGCTCGAAAAAAGCAGCGCCGGCTAAGACCAAAACTAAAACCAAAACAACAACAGTCACTAAGGCTACGAGTCCTAAGCCCAAGGCTAAAAAGCCACCTCAGGGTAAAAAAGAACTTCTCGCTTACGGTGAAGCTTTGGTGAAGGACGGTAAGATTCAAGATGCGCGCGGCGTATTCCGAGATCTTGTCCGCCGCTACCCAAAATCCAAAGGCATTACCGACAAGGCATTTTTCACACTTGGTGAAACCTATTTTCAAAACAAGAAGTATCGAAACGCGCTTCAAGAATACATCAAAGTTGTTGACCGTTTCCCCAAGGGCGCCATGGCCGATGACGCCTATTACCGAATCGGATCATGCTCGATGGAAATCGGAAACTTGGAAGATGCCAATATCTTCTTCAATGAAATCGTTTCCAATCACAAGAAGTCGCCGCTGCTTAAAGCTGCCCGGGGCAAGCTCAAAGAAGTTCAAAAACGCTTGAGCAAAGAGAAGAATAAAAAAAAAACGTTAGGTAAGAAGGGTTAAGCCCTTACGCGACGCGTCATGATCTTCGGGCTTTCTGCCCAAAAATCCGCCAAAAACTAACAATTTCGCTGATCTCGTAGATAATCAACGTACGAACAAGTTTTGCTTATTTTAAGTAGAAGTGTCCGTGACTTGACAGGTCGGTACCCGTTGTTCAGACTTGTCCTACATGGTCAGACAGTCGCAGACCTGCGCATAGCTTTGGCCAACCAGGAGGAACTCCATGCTCGAATCAGGTAAACCAAACGTGCTTCTAGTGGATCACGACGCCAAAAGCAGACGCTGTATGGAAGTGTCCTTGCGCCGTGCTGGATTCTGCGTGCTTTCTGCCTCCGACAATATGGACGCCACCGAAAAGCTACATATGCTTCCTCCCAAGCTCGTTCTCACTGAGCTTCGCGGACCCCAAGTAGATGGCCTCCAGTTTTGTAAAAGTATTCGAGAAAATCCCCGAATGGCCAATGTACCCGTGGTTTTCCTAACCCGAGAAACCGGCCAGCTTGGTAAGCATCAAGCACACGGCGTGGGCGCCACCGACTACATTGTTAAGCCCACATTCATCGACGACATCATCTCAAAGGTTCACCATCTTGTAGGCGAGCTTGAAACGCATCTTGAGACAACTCAGCCCGGTTATAGAACCAGCCTGATTGATACACCTTGGGAAGAGTGCATATCCAAGCTTGGTGGCCATGACGCAACTTTAAGCGTTAAAAATGCCACAGGAACCATTGGTAATATTACCGTTCGAGCCGGCTCCATTGTGGATGCTCAAGTGCAAGGCTTAAAGCCAGGACGTGCCTTGAGAACCCTGCTCGATACCGACCGAGGCATCATTCATATTCAGCCTGGACGAACCCAAATTGCAGCTAGGCTCGATATCCCGCTTCACGAATGCCTGCACTATCAACCTAAAGTACAGCCACTCTCCATCAAAGAGCTTGAAGACCTTCAGGTCGCGCTGCACGAAGATACGATGCGCCATAACCTCACCTCTGAAGTATTTCTAATGAATGATACGATGCTCGATGAGGTCAATAACGAGCCCAAGCTTACCAATATGGAGCTACCAACTATCAAGGACGAGGGCTGGGGAACCGATACCGACTGGAACGCTATTGCGGCGAGCCACCAAATTGAGAAGCTTGATAGCGAGTCCTTTGAGGGAGCCGTTTCAACGACCACCCCACAGGCCCGCAAAAAGTGGTGGAAGCTTAACTAAAACCGGCACGTGAGTAGCTACGAAACTCAAGTTCAGCTCACTTCAAGTTTACCCAATCTGCCAACTATCTACCTATGAACGCAACGGATTGTTTCTAGCCCGTTGCTACCTTATTCAGAATTCATTAATAGCCTCTAAACGACATGGAGCAACAAGTGCGTCCATGAAACCAGGACGGGCAAGACGTGGCTCAACATTTTGATGTCATAGTCATCGGCGGCCAACTCGCGGGCCGAATTACTGCAGGGCTGATTGCCCGAGCCGGTCGGCGTGTGCTCGTCATCGATCAGGGTGAATCTTCTCCCACTTATGAGGACCAAGGCTGGCTACTGCCCCGCCACACTCTTCCGGCGCCCAATCACGAAGCGTCCGCTGCCATTAAGAACATCCACCGCAGCATCAATTTCACTGCCCCTCCGGTGATGATGGGCTCCGAAGACAACTCTCTGCAAATCGCGATGGTCCGCAAACGATTTAAATTGCATGTTGATACACTCGCAAGATCTCGTGAGCTTACAAGAGAGATCCCGGAAGTAGTCAAACGCTCTCAAATACTGTGGCAAGCGCTTACCGAGCGAGATATCGAGATGGACAAGTACCTTGCTGCAAGCCCTAACCTGACGCCTTGGGGATTTTTCCAAAGCTGGCTGGTACGGCGCCAATGGCAATTACAAGAAGCATCCGCCAATTCTCAAATCGACCTTGAAGGTCTGGATATGCTCGGACCTGTCATTGAGCATCCACCCATATTTTTCAGTTACCTTCAAAACCCAACAGGTCTTGGCTACAGCCGACTGCAAGGCCTCTACCTCACGCAAACCCAATGTCCTCGGTCGCTCGATAAACCATTCGATACGATGCTTGATAAGCACCTTGAGTCACTTGGGGTTGAATTTCGACGCGACAAAAAAATTGAATCGATTGAGGTTGAGAAACGCCGATTAAGCCGCCTTACTTTGACCGGCGACAAAAATTCGTATTCCAGTGATTTCTTTATTGCCAACACGGCCATTCAACTCGACTCGACCTTGCCAGAACCCCATGCCTCTAAAGGCTATCTTAAAAAGCCAGAGCGTGTGCCAATCACAGGCGGCGTCGTCACCCTCAATCTGGTGGTCCGAACGCAGGCGGTACCAGAAGGCTTAGAGAAGCAGATTCTCCTCGCCGATGCTCCAACGCCACTTTATATGACACTCTCACCAGCGTGGCGTTCTGGCGTAGCACTGAATAAACGTCACGACCCAGACCACACCGTGGTCAGCATCAGTCAACGCATTGATGATGAAGCGCTGCACAATTCGAAAAACCCTGAAGCTCTTGGCCTAGCGATGGTGGAACGACTCGCAGATGTGGCACCCTTTATCCAAGACCAGATTGTCGCCTCAAGCTTTAGCCGGGCCGTTGACCACTTAAGCGCAAGCGATAAGCGCGATACCCGCTCGCTTCTGATTCAGCCTGGTTACAGCCCACAGTCTCGTGCACCTCTTGGTATCATCGGTAGAAATCTCAAAACGCGTTTTAAAAACCTACTGCACGTTGGCAGAGATGTTTTACCAGGACTCGGTGTGGAGGGTGAATACCTCACTGGACAGGCAGCAGCTGAACGGCTTCAAAAACTTGCCAAGCGTAAGTGGCAAAAGCGGCTCAAAGCCTAACCTCTATTCATTAGGCCGCACTTAAAACCCCGCACCGGAAAACAATTGGTCAGGTGATGCTCCTTGCTTCATCGCCACACACTCCACCTCGACGCCAACATCTTTTGGTAAACGAGAGACTTCAACCGCTGCCCGTGCCGGCAAGGCTGAGCCCACGAAAAATTTTTGATACACATCGTTGACCGCGCTGAAGTTATCCATGTCTGTTAAAAATATTGTGCACTTCACAACTTCATCCATCGAAAACCCAGCATCCTGAACAATATTACGCATGTGGTTCAGAGCTAGATCTGCTTGCTTCTTGATATCTCCCGTGAATACTTTTCCACTGGGCAACTCGATCGGAATCTGTCCCGAGACAAAAAGCATCGCACCTGGATTGACAACTTTCACCGCGTGCACATACGGGCCCACAGGTTTGGGCGCTTTTCGGCTGATAATTTGCTCGTGAACTGAGGGTCGTCTGGCCATAAGGCTCTCCTTTTTCAATGCTACGTCTAAAAATGACAAATAATTAAGATAACGTCTACCGCAGAGAAGATATTGACAAGTCGGTCTATCAACGATTTGGTGCCGCATCATGTGGGAGCGTCGTTTAGTTCAACATATTTTTAAGCAAAAAGCTCTCGTGGTTTTTTTGCTGGGGCTTATTACAGCGAGTGCGGGCTATTTCGCCCTTCAGCTCCAATATGACCAAAGCATCGAAGTTTGGTTTCTCAAAGACGACCAAAGCATCCTAAACTACCGCAGCTTTCTCGAGCGCTTCGAAGCCGAGCAAGTGGTGATCATGGCGGTGTTCAGCGACGATGTGTTTAGCAAAGAATCCCTAGAAAAAATCGATGCCATGACCCGGGCCGCAGAAAATGCGCCCAATGTTCACCGAGTCATCTCGGTGACCAATGTGGAAGTACCTCAAGGAAGCGGTATCGATGTTTTTGTGGGCCCCTTGGTGGATAAACTCCCCCAATCAGCTCAAGAGGCCGGTGAACTCAGAGCGCGAATCCTTGCAGATCCAATGCTTGTTGAAAACTTCACCAACCCAAAAGGAACGGCCACCAGTATCATCGTCGAACTCCAAGACGCCAAAAGCGATTTCATCGGTAAGATAGAAATGGCCGAAGCTTTGCGGGCCATTATGGATGAACACAAAACACCTCAAATAGATATGGCGCTGGCTGGCGCGCCCATCATCGACGAGCAATTTTACAAACTTAATTTTCGAGACTCTACACTCTTCGGACCGCTGGTGACCTTGATGGTCATCTTGATGACCTATGCAGTATTTCGCAGACTCTCAGCCGTGGTGGTGCCTTTAACGGTCGTAGTCCTCTCCATGCTTTGGACCTTTGGACTCATGGCCGCTTTGGACCTTCGGTTTACTCTGGTTACCGGCGTTTTGATTCCCATTATCCTCGCCATCGGCATTGCTGATTCGGTTCACGTCCTCTCGGAGTTTTACCATGCTCTGCGCCGCGGTCTTGAGCGTGAAGAGGCCGCCCTACAATCCACGGCCGAGCTTTTAGTGCCTTGCTTCTTCACCACCGCAACCACCATGGCAGGCATGCTGGCACTGTCTACGGCCGAGCTTCAACCTATCCGTGAATTCGGCTTTATGGCCGCCTTCGGCGTGGCCTCAGCATTTGTACTAAGTATTACCCTCGGACCGATTCTTCTTATGTTCGTCCGGCCGCCCGATGCCAAATTTCATCTTCAGCAAGAAGAAGACTTTATCGCTCGGTTCTTAAACTGGCTCAGTGCGGAAAGCATCAACCGAAGCATCATCGTACTTGCGGGTTCGGTGGTTTTGGTTCTTGCCTCTATTTACGCAATCAGCCAAATGAGTATCGGCACCAACTCCCTTCTCTATTTCAAAGAAGATTCAGCCATACGAAAAGATACCAGCCACATCGATGCTATGCTTGGTGGAACCGCTACCTTCGAAATCTTAGTGGAAACCGAACCCGGGGGCCTTAAAGAACCAGAGAATCTTAAACACCTAGAGAGCGTTGAAAGCTGGCTTGAAAGCAATACCGATATCAACCACGTTGTTTCTCCCATGGACAGTATCAAAGCGCTCCACCACGTTCTCAAAGATAAGCCACAGGGCGGGCCCCAGCTTCCAGACACACGGGCCATGACCGCACAGCTTTTCTTACTCATGGAAGGTGCTGAAAATTTTGAATCAACGGTTCAAGATGATTACTCCGTTTCAAGGATGACCGGCCGAGTGAAGCTCACCAATTCCGAAGAACTTGCCAAGAGTGTCCCGGAGCTTGAGAAGCAGCTGAAGACAAAATTCGTAAATGAAGACGTTAAAATTTCTTTAACTGGCTTCATAAAGCTGATGAGCAGCATGGAGCAGTACCTCTTAAAGAGTCAGCTCAAGAGTTTTCTGGTGGCCTTTATTATCATCACGCTGATGCTCTGGGCCTTGCTCAGATCGTTCAAGCTCGCCTTGTTTTCAATGATTCCGAATTTTACTCCAATTTGTGTTGGCCTGGGTGTGATGAGTGCACTCAACATCCCTCTTGATCCCGGCACGGTGATGATTGGTGGACTTGCTCTGGGATTGGTGGTTGATGACACGGTTCATTTCTTGGTGCGTTTTCGCCGTAAACTCTACAGCGATCACTCCATGGCCACCGCGGTGGCAGAAACCATCACAGAGGTGGGTCGCCCCATTACGGTCACCAGCATTATCCTCTCCATCAGCTTTTTAATCCTTCTCCTTGGAAGCTTTACGCCGAATATTCACTTTGGTGGGGTCACAAGTATTGTGGTCCTGCTCGCTCTTGTAGCGGACTTATTGGTCCTCCCCTCCGCTATGTACCTGATAAAGCCCAAGTTTTAGAGAATACCCTCCCCCTTCCACTTAAACACTTCATGACTTGTTGAAATGTGGGTATTATTGCTCTAAGAACACTACAGTGCTACCCGCTCGTTCAGGAGAACTGCATGCATTTTCGCTCATGGCCCAGTCTAACTTTCTTACTGCTCTTGCTTGGTGGCTGTGCTCACTACCAGCCCGGTGTGATTTCACTTCAAGACATCGACTGCGCAAGCTGCGGCTTTATGATGGTGGATGAGCTGGCCGAAGCGCCCAACGTGAAGAAACCAGTCTTCAATAAGCAAAATGCTGAAGTGCACTTCGAATATGATGCAGAACTCACCAATCCTGAAGAAATCGTTAAAAACCTCGAATGGACCCAATATAAAATTCAAGTCGGAGGCGGCCAAGGCAGCTACCTCAGTATGAGAGAGTTCCAAACAACCATCGACGTGAAAACAATCACGCAACCCGGACAAATGGTCGATATCAACAAACACCTTGTGCCAGGAAAAATTACGGTTGTGGACTTCTTTGCAACTTGGTGTGGACCGTGCCGCGCAGCCGATGAATTTTTTGGTGAGCTTCTTCAGCACCGCACCGACATAGCACTCAGAAAACTCGACATCGTTGATTGGGATTCAGGCCTGGCAAAACATTACCTTCAGGAAGCCACCGAGATCCCATACATGATTATTTTCGACGCCAATGGCAATGAAATAACTCGGCTCTCGGGCTATAAAAAGCAAGAATTGAAAAAACTACTCAACGTAAAGAATGAGCACAAATGAACTTCTTTAAACCCTGGTGGATTGCACTTTTCTTAGCGATTCTTTGGCCCCAAATCACCTTGGCCGGCGCTGGCTGAGCAGGCTGAAGCAACCCAAACCTCCCGGGCGGAGGTTCCAGCATCACAGGCCGCACTGGCAACATGCCAGACTTCATGGTGGATTTCTCCAGTACGGTGAGCTTTGTTCGCACAGGTCACGACGTTTCACCCATGCAATATGAATACTGCCCCGAGGGTACCGGCAACTGTATCCAAGCGGCTAAACACGAACTCAACCTCACGCTGGTCAATCTAAGCCTGGGCGGTAGCTATTACTTTAATGATTGGATTGGCGTCAGGCTCATGCTTCCAATCCGCATCGTGATTTCCGACGCAGGATTCTTAGATGCCAACGATGATATCATCGAAAACTTTGTGAGTGGTCACCACCGAGATGAAACCCTCTTTGGCCCAGGCGACCTGAGCCTTTCAGCAATCACACGCCACAGCGGACAGTTCAGCTCAAAGCTCTCCTGGTTTGTATCCACAACCTTTGGCATCACTGTACCTACAGGCAACGTGGTGGATAATCCCGAAATTGTGGGCATGTGGAAAGATGAGCACCAGCATATGTTTTTTGGGCGCGGCATGCCTGCTCCCACACTTGGAATCAATGCTTCTTTGCGCATGGACTGGGGTTTTGTGGAAAGTAGCTTCAGTGCCATTATTCCTTTTTTGGAAACGGGATCTAAGGAATACCTACCTCCCGAAGGCCGAGAATTTCATGAGATGTATGATTGGGACCCCTATGACTCGGGGCAGTACCTTGCACCAACAATAATAACCGGTGGAGCCGGTGTAGGTTCAAACTTTGGAACAGACGATTGGACATTAACCGCTTTGACTCAAGTGCAACATGAAACCCAAGCAAAGTGGCAAGGCTTTGAGAGCCGCAACTCCGGTCGCACTGGGATACTGGCCGGTGTTCGCTCCTCGCTGGTCATAGGAAATGGGCTCATTGCAGAACTCAGTATAAAGATACCAGTGTACCTGCGCATGCCAACAGAAAATTCTCAGTTGGAGATGCCATTTCTTTTAGGATTTGGTTTTTACTTTACCGGCGACTTATAAGCCTCAGCAGCTTCTTTGCACAATGTGCCCAGCACATCACGATGCTCCTGAGGTCCTTGCACTTCAGCATTCATGCCAAATGGTAACACCCACCGGGCAAGCCACGCTGCACTCGATGTAAGCAGACTCACCGTAATCGACCCATCTGCATTCTCAGTGATGTCACGCTCAGGAAATCGCTCCCGAGCCTCACGCGCAACTTCTGCTCGCAGAACCACCGTGGTCCCGATGCCTTCATTACCAGAATAAATCTCAGGGGTTCGAAACTTTTCTAAATCCACTTCAACATCTTCAGCGAAGCAGTGGTCCAGCTCTTGAACGCCGCCAATTCTATCAGAGCGAAAAAGCTTTTCTTGACCGTCGGCGCCCTGATCAAGGGCGACCATATACTCAACCCCGCTGTGGCTGATCAAAGTCAGGGGCCAAAGCGTGTAAGATTTTAAACGGTCGCTTGAAGCAGAGTAGTACTCCATTTCGATGACACTGCGATTGGCTATCGCGCGTCTCAAAATAGCAACAGGTCGAAATTCGTCATCACCGGTATCGGCAACGCTCACCCTCTGAGCCAAAGCCGAAATAATCTCTTGCTCAGGCGTACTTAAATGCTGAGCGATACGCCCCACCACACCCATAAGCGCTTCACCCAAACCGCCTAAATCTCCTACCAAACGCGCACCAAGAACAAGAGCTTGTGCTTCGTCGTGGGTAAGCCTTAAGGGCCGGTCCAAGTTTTGGTCGAGATGAACATAAACCAGATCATCCTCGATATAGAGATCGATGAGGTGGTCTGGCGTGAGCGGAGGCTGGCCTACCATTGATAGTAAACTGATATCTGCTTCAAGTTGCCCGGCACGCACACCCAAAAGCTGCGCCAGTTCTTGAACCGGCACGCCCTCACGCTGTGCCACGTAGGGCACGATAAAAAGTAAACGGCCTAAGCGGTCACGCTGGGTCATGCTTGGCCTCCTACATCGCTGTAACGCTGAGCAAGAGACTTATAAATTTCACCGATGGATGCTCTGAGTTCAGCCGGCTCGCAAACCTGGGCAGCAGCGCCAAAAGGCAATACCGCTTCAATCAAAGCACCACGGTTCCAGACCTCTAGCTCAATGAGCGCACTCGATTCATCTTTCTCAAGAACTTTGACCTGGCTTCCAAAAAGCTCAGGGATGGCGGGTACCAACCTGGCTGCCAACTTAATACGCACTTGAATCGGATCGTGTTGCGGGTATTCCCAAGGCCGCCGCCGAGCACTCTCAGAAACGCTGAAGCTTTCTGGGACTTCGAAATAACCACTGCCTCGCTGGCCTTTGGCAATTTCAATCTTTGCCACGCGGCCTAAATGAAAAGTGCGTTCTTCTTTTCGCAGGTGACAATACCCAACCAAATACCAAAGAGCTTGGCGGTAGTAGAGACCATAAGGATCGATGCGCCGAGTGGTCGCCTCACCTTTTCGGTTCTGGTAACTCAAATCGACCTGGCACCTTCGAGAAATCGCTCCATGGAGTGTCTCCAAGTTGCGGCCCACAAGCTTAGCATCCACATCGGCACGCATCGGCGCATGCGCAATAGCCGTCGGGCGTTGGTCGCTGCCGGTATCAAACCCAAGTTTTCCAAGTGCACGAAGCACGGCGGAGCGGCCCGGGAATCCATCAATGGCGGCCGCAGCCGCGCCTGCAATCGAGAGCAGCGCTAAATCACTGGCATCCAGCTGAAGCTCGGGCAGGTAATACTCGTTGCGGTCAATCACATAGCCGCCAACGCCTTCTTCATCATCGAGTTCTTCGGGAGAGTACCACTTGAGAGGAATGCCCGCTTCCACCAAGGAAGCCTTATCGCGCTCGAAAGCACGCTCACCACTTTTGGGGTCTGAAGTGCGATAGGCCGCAAACTCATCCATTTCTCGAATTTCACGCAAAGATATGGGCCGCCGCGAATTTAACAGCAAAGTAAGCAAGTTCAGCAGTCGCTCGGTTCGGGCAGCACTCATACAGGCGGGATTAGCACTAAGATGGCCGAGAGCGCAACGGACCAAGGCCTCTGGAATTCACCTAGATCTCTTGACCCGGCCCGGCTCACAGGTGAATCTTTGCCTATGACCACGACAACTGAATTAGAGCATCGCATCGATCAAAGTCTCGCTCTCGGACATCCTGACCGGGCCGCGGCTTACTTGGCCCAATGGGTGCACGAAAACCCCAACGATCACGGGAAACGCCGCGCTCTGGCCGTGAGCCTTGGCGATGCTGGTCAGCCCGCACTGGCGCTTAAAATATTCGTCGCGCTGGCAAATCATCTCATGCATTTGGGCCAGTTGCTCTCAGCTTTGGTGGTGATCAGACATGCACTTAATCACGCCCCAGCCGATCCTCGGCTTACCCAAGCTCTCGAAACCATCCACGCCCGAGGCCAAGAAAACCCAGACATGGCCGATCTTCCGCCGCCTTTGACCCCCTCAGAAACCCCAGACGCTGTGCAAGCCGAGACGCTCCTGGCACTTGAGCCGGATGCGCGCTGGGAAGCCATCGCCCAAGCCGGGCTACAATTTCCTCCAAGCGAAGAAGCTTGTATTCCCTTGCCTGTTCCCGTTTTTTCCAAACTCAGTACCACGAGCTTTCTAAAAACAGTGCCCAAACTGCAGTACCGTAAGGTCTCAGCCGGTGCCGTTATTATTGAAGAAGGCGCACCCGGCGACACCATGATGGTCGTCGCCAGTGGCCACGTCATGATTGTGCAAGGCGGCGAAGATATCGCCAAGCTCGGCCCCGGGATGGTGGTTGGCGAAATGGCGCTCCTCACGGCTTCCAAGCGCTCTGCCAGCGTCAAAGCCCACGAAGACATGGAGTATGTTGAGTTTTCTCGTGCAGACCTTGGAGCCATCGCCAAGGAGCACCCAGCAATCGCAACTGAACTGCGCACTTACTGCTACAAACGACTCCTTTCCAATCTCTACAACTCTTCTCCTCTTTTTAAACAACTCGACTATGTCACGGGAGTGATGCTTCTCGACGACTTTAAGCCTGTTGGTTTTCAACCTGGGAGTGTTTTGATTCAAGCCGGTGAGCAAGGCCGCGGCGTTTGGGTGGTTGCCACGGGGCGCGTTGAAGTGACCGTTGTTGAGGACGGCCAAACCGTTCTGCTCGCCACACTGGGCCCAGGCAATGTCATTGGTGAGATCTCCTTGGTTCAGGGACAAAAAACATCGGCGACGGTAACAGCAAGAGATAAAGTTGGTGCTCTCTTTTTAGATAAAGAAAAATTTCTAGAAGTGACCGCCGACAACCCAACCTTCTCCGAGTGGATTCAAAATATGTCACAAGAGCGTCTTGAACAGATGCGTCAGATGAATCAGGTTGCTGAAGCCGTGGCTGATGAAGATTTAATGGTGCTTTAGGCTTGTCCGGAACCAATCGATTTAGTACCCGGCACATCCAATAGGGCTCACCAACGCAAGGTAAAATCAATTATGGCGAATTCACCAGTTATTGCTCCATCTATTCTATCTGCTGACTTTGGAAAACTCGCGGATGCAATGCATGCCATCGAAGCGGCGGGCGCAGACTGGGCCCACATCGATGTGATGGACGGGCATTACGTTCCAAACCTGACTTTCGGCCCACCCGTTATCAAAGCACTTCGCAAGCACTCAT